>PKXS01000061.1 GCA_003132425.1 Gammaproteobacteria bacterium
TTGCCGGCCAGAATCACCAGCGCGGTCCCCTCGGTCTTGTATTTCATGGCCGCGTCGAATATCGAGAGCTGCTCGCCGTTCGGCAGGTGCAGCGTGACGCCGCCTTCCGTTCCGGGCACTAGGAGGTTTCGCAAGCGAATGTTGGCGAAGGNNTTGCCGCGGCGCGCGCCGTAGGAATTGAAATCCGCCGGCTGCACGCCTTGGGCAATGAGGTATTTGGCGGCGGAGCTCGACTTGGAAATATTCCCGGCGGGGGAAATGTGATCGGTGGTCACCGAATCACCCAGCATCGCAAGCACTCGCGCGCCCTTGATGTCGACCACCGGCGCCGGAGTCATGGTCATGCCGTCGAAGTAGGGCGGATTCTTAACATAGGTTGAATTGCCGTCCCAGGAGTAAATTTTGCCGGCGGGGGTCTTGATGCTGCTCCAATTGGCGTCACCCCGAAATACATCGGCATAGCCCTTCTTGAACATGGCCGCGTCCACCGAGGCTGCCACCGTCTTGGCCACCTCTTGTGGGCTTGGCCATACATCCTTGAGATATACCGGCTTGCCGTCCTTTCCCGTGCCCAGCGGCTCGGTGGTGATATCCACATCGAGGCTTCCCGCCAAAGCGTAGGCTACGACCAGCGGCGGAGAGGCGAGGAAATTCATTTTGGTTTCCGGATGCACGCGTCCTTCGAAGTTACGATTGCCGGAGAGAACGGAGCAGGCGATAACGTCCGCGCTCTTGACGGCAGCCGAGATCTCGGGCTTCAGCGGCCCTGAGTTGCCGATGCAAGTCGTGCAGCCATAGCCCACCGTGTAAAACCCCAGCGCTTCCAGATCCTTGAGCAGTCCGGCCTTTTGCAGATAGTCGGTGACCACGCGCGATCCGGGCGCGAGCGAAGTCTTGACCCATGGCTTTGCTGTCAGCCCGCGTGCGCTTGCGTTGCGGGCCAGCAGCCCAGCGGCCACCAACACCGCGGGATTCGACGTGTTGGTGCAGCTCGTGATCGCAGCGATCAGCACCGCGCCGTCCTTTATGTCGAATGTCTGTCCGCCCAGCACGGCCGCGGCCGTGCCGGCTTTGGGACTCTTCTGCGCGCGTTCCTCGGCCATCTTCTTGACTTCAGTCCGATAAACGCTCCGCGCCGAGCGCAGCGGCACCCGGTCCTGCGGGCGCTTCGGCCCCGCCAGCGACGGCTCGACCGTACTCAAGTCGAGTTCCACCACCGCGGTGTAGTCGGCGGCCGGCGCGCCGTTGATCCGCCACAGACCCTGGGCCTTCGCGTACGCCTCGACCAGCGCAATCTGTTCGGAGGATCGCCCGGTGAGCGCGAGATAGCGAATCGTTTCCTCGTCGATGGGAAAGATGGCGCAAGTGGAGCCGAATTCCGGCGACATGTTTGCAATCGTCGCGCGGTCGGCGAGCGGCAATCCCTGCAGGCCGTCGCCGAAAAATTCCACGAACTTATCGACGACGCCCTTCTTGCGGAGCATTTCGGTGACCGTCAGCACCAAATCGGTCGCGGTGGTGCCCGCCGGCAGCGCTCCCGTGAGCTTGAAGCCGATCACTTGCGGGATCAGCATCGTCACCGGCTGGCCCAGCATCGCGGCTTCCGCTTCGATGCCGCCGACGCCCCAGCCGAGCACGCCCAAGGCATTGATCATGGTCGTGTGCGAATCGGTGCCCACCAAGGTATCGGGATAGGCGACGCTCTTGCCTGAGCCATCGGCGGCGAAAATCACGCGCGCGAGGCGCTCGAGATTGACTTGATGCACGATGCCGGTGTTCGGTGGAACAACTTTGAAGTTGCTGAACGCAGTCTGGCCCCAGCGCAGGAAACTATAGCGCTCGGAGTTGCGCTTAAATTCAATTTCATTGTTGTGCCGCAAAGAATCGGCGGCGCCATATTCGTCGACCTGCACCGAATGATCGATGACCAGCTCGGCCGGCGCCAGCGGGTTCACGCGCTGCGCATCGCCGCCGAGACGCACGATCGCCTCGCGCATCGCGGCCAGATCGACGATGCAGGGCACCCCGGTAAAGTCCTGCATGATCACTCGAGCGGGCGTGAATGCAATTTCATGATCGGGCAGACCCTTCGGATCCCATTGCAGCAGCGCTTCAATATCGCTCTTGGTTACATTGACGCCATCTTCGAAGCGTAATAGGTTCTCCAGCAGAATCTTCAGGGCGTAGGGCAGGCGGTCGACCTTGCGCGCCTCGAGGGCGCCGAGACCCAGAATTTCATATTGATTCGCGCCTACTTTGAGCGCCGTGCGTGCCTTGAAGCTATCCGTCATGAACCCTCCGCTGTAAAGAGAGCATTATAAGCGATTACCCGCGCGGCAGGCGCCAGCCGTGAATTGAATCGCTGCGCAATGACGCCGCCGCCGAGACAGCGCTCGCCGCTGTAGAAGACCGCGTACTGACCGGGCGTGACGGCGCGCGCGGGTTCGCTGAGAATCACGCGCACGCCAGCATTCGGCGCAGGGCGCACGGTGCATGCCAGATCCGCTTGGCGATATCGCGTCTTGACGGCGCACTCGAACTCCATGGGGGCCGGTGAGCCGAGCCATTGGAGTTGCTCGACGTCAAAAGAGTCGGACACAAGCAGCGGATGATCTTGACGCTGAACGACGATCAAGGCGTTGCGCTGTGGTTCCTTGGCAGCGACGTACCAAGGCGCGGCCGCGGCGCCGGCTCGGCCGCCCACCTTAAGGCCCGACCTCTGGCCGAGCGTGTATACGGAGAGACCTGCATGTTCGCCGATAACCTCGCCGCGCTCTGTTTCGATCGGTCCGGGGACGGAAGGAAGGTAGCGGCTCAGAAAGTCTTGGAACGGCCGCTCGCCGATGAAGCAGATTCCGGTGCTGTCGGGCTTATCGAACACCGGCAATCCCGCCGCGTGCGCCTGCCTACGCACCTCGCCCTTGCGCAACTCGCCGATCGGAAACAAGGTCTTGGCAAGGGCCTCGCGCGCGACCGCGTGGAGAAAATAGCTCTGATCCTTCTCGGCGTCCGCCGCCTTCAGAAGTTCCGTGCCGCCGGAGGTGTGCCGAAGGCGCGCATAGTGACCGGTGGCAATCCACGCGCCGCCCAGACGTTGCATGTAATCGAGGCACACGCCGAATTTGATTTCGCGATTGCAAAGGACATCGGGGTTCGGCGTGCGCCCCGCGGCATACTCGCGCAGAAAATGCGCAAATACGCGCTCTCTATACTGCGCGGCAAAGCTCACCCGATGCAGCGGGATCCCTAAGACCTCGCAGACGCGGCGGGCATCTTGGAAATCGGCGGCGGCGGTGCAGTAGCCATCGTCGTTCTCTTCCCAGTTGGACATGAAGAGTCCCTGCACCTGGTAGGCGGATCTCTGTAACAGCAGAGCCGCAACGGCCGAGTCGACACCGCCGGACATGCCGACGATGACGGGGCCGGTTGACTTTGGATCCGGGAGAGCCTCGCGCATGCGCCGATTATACGGGCGTCAGGCGCTTGCCAGAGATTTACATCAGCATTTGTCGCATTTGCGATTCTTGCATGCTGGTCTGCCAAACCTCGTCGAAGAAATTCAAGTAGCGTCGCACGACGGACGGATCGTTCATGTCGGATATGCCATCCCACCGATCTGCCTGCAATCGATACACCAGCGCCTTATCGTCGGCGATGATGAAGGCGCCGGCGCTCGCGGGATATTCCATGCTCATCGCCCGCAAGTCGATGCAGCTGGTCAGGCGGCGCGCCAAGGCCAGAAACCGATTATTGTCTACCATCGCCCGCGACGGGTCCGCGAGCAACACCCGAACCTTGGCGTAGGATCGCGCCAGCACCAGCCGTTTGATGGCCTCGAGAAACGGCTCCTCGCCGTAGATCAATGGCTCCAGATCCTGGGTAAAAATGGACAGAAGGCGCTGCGCGGATTTGGCCACTTTGAGGCTCGCCTCGCGGACCTCGGGCATAGTGCTCAGGATGGTACGGGTGCCGGATCCCGTGGAAAGCTCACTGCTGGCCGCAGGAAGGTTTTCCAACACCGGCTTCGCCCGTTCGTCCGTAGTACCCGCCATATATCATTGCCTCAAGTCGACTGGACGTGCACGGGCCTATTGCCCTCACCCCACGTACTTTGATCGCGATAGTACCGTTTGCGTCGCAGCGCACCGTGCTAACTGCGTCACGTTTCGGACGGCCAAGGCTGAAAACGGCGCTATGGCGAGCGCCGCGCAAGCGCCGGCGCCAGGCCCAGGTAAGTCCCGGGCGCCAGCTGCATGAGCCGTTCCTTTTCCGCCGCCGGTAGGTCCAGCGATGCAATGAATTCGCGCATCGCGGCCCGATCCACGGGCCGGCCGCGAGTAAAGTTTTTCAGGCGATCGTACGCGTCGGGAATTCCATGAGCGCGCATGACGGTTTGCAACGCCTCGCCCAGCACCTCCCAGGCGCGGTCCAGATCTTCGGCAACGCGCTTCTCATCGAGTTCGATTTTCCCGAGGCCGGCCTCCAGAGAGCGGTATGCGAGGACGGCGTGTCCGATCGCGACGCCGACATTGCGCAGCACGGTGGAGTCGCTCAGATCCCGCTGCAGGCGCGAGACCGGCAACTTCTCGGCAAAATGGCCGAGCAACGCATTCGCAATTCCCAAATTGCCTTCCGCATTCTCGAAGTCGATCGGATTGACCTTGTGCGGCATGGTGGATGAGCCGACTTCACCGTCTATCAAGCGCTGCTTGAAGTAGCCCAAGGATATATAGCTCCACATGTCGCGCGCAAAATCGAGCAGCACAGAATTTGCGCGCATGACCGCGTGACAGTATTCGGCAATCCAATCGTGCGGTTCGATCTGCGTCGTGTAGGCGTTCGGCTGCACGCCAAGCGATTCGACGAACGCGGTGCTGAAGCCTCGCCAATCGACTTTCGGCAGGGCGGCCACGTGTGCGTTGAAATTGCCCACGGCGCCGTTCATCTTGCCTAATATGCCGACGCGTTCGATGCCGGAGCGCTGCGCGCGCAAGCGCGCCGCGACATTCGCCAGTTCCTTGCCCATCGTCGTAGGAGTAGCCGCCTGTCCGTGGGTACGGGCCAGCATGCCTACCGCGGCGTGGCGATGGCCTAAGTCATCGAGCAGAGCGCCGATCTTGTCGAGCATCGGCAGCACGATCTTGCCGCGCGCGGCCTTCAACATGAGCGCGTACGCAAGGTTATTGATGTCTTCCGAGGTACAGCCGAAATGCACCCATTCGAGATCGGCGGCCGAGGCGCCGAGGGAGTGCAACTCGCCGCGGATCCAATACTCGACCGCCTTGACATCGTGATTGGTGCGGGACTCGATCTCCTTGATCGCCGCGACGTCCGTGATCTGCGGGTCCTTCGCCATGGATTCGAGCCAATTACGTGCTTCGCGCGGCAGCCGCGCCAGAGCCTCGTGCGCCGGCCCGGAGGAGAGAGCCAGGAGCCACGCACATTCGACGCGAACTCGTTCGCGCATCAGGCCCGCTTCGCTGAATAGAGTGCGGACAGCCGCGAGCTTGCGGGCATACCTCCCGTCAAGGGGCGAGAGTGCGTCATTGGAATGGGTGGACATCTTAAGACCGGTCGCTTGGGTGTAGAATCCTAGGATATTACCGTAAACAACCCGAAACCAGCGGAGTAAGGCGCGATGACAGCAACCACTCGCGTCGAGCATGACAGTATGGGCGCGCTCGAAGTGCCGGCATCCGCGCTGTGGGGCGCCCAAACACAGCGCGCCCTGCAGAATTTCCCGCCGAGCGGACTTCGAATGCCGCGCGCCTTCATTCGCGCGCTGGGGCTCATCAAGCATGCCGCCGCCGCGGCGAATGCCGAGTTCGGCGACCTACCGCGGACCCTCGCGACCGCCATACAGGCGGCGGCGCTCGACGTCGCCGCGGGGCGCCATGACGATCAGTTTCCGGTAGACGTATTTCAGACGGGGTCCGGCACCAGCAGCAACATGAATGCCAACGAAGTCATCGCGACCCTTGCTGCGCGCGCCTTGGGGCTCACCGTCCACCCCAACGATCACGTAAACATGGGGCAAAGCAGCAACGATGTCGTGCCCACGGCCATCCATGTGGCCGCGGCGCTGTTGCTCAGCGAAGCTTTACTGCCTGCGCTTAAGCATTTGAGCGCGGTCTTGAAGACGCGGGCGGCCGAATTCCACGATGTCGTAAAGACCGGCCGCACCCATCTGATGGATGCGATGCCGATCACCCTTGCGCAGGAACTCGGCGGCTGGCAGGCGCAAATCGACTCGTGCTACGCGCGCTTGCAATCCGTCGAGCCGCGCTTACATGCGCTGGCGCAGGGCGGCACCGCCGTCGGCACGGGCATCAACGCCCGGCCGCAGTTCGGTGCGGCATTTGCGCGGCATTTGGCGAAGCACACGCAGCTCGCATTCGCGCCCAGCGATAATTATTTTGAGGCGCTGTCGAGCCAGGATACGGCAGTTGAACTGTCCGGCCAGCTCAAGGTCCTTAGTGTAACCCTGATGAAGATATCGAACGACCTGCGCTGGATGAACAGCGGCCCATTGGCGGGCCTCGGCGAGATTTCCCTGCCGGCCCTGCAGCCGGGAAGCAGCATCATGCCGGGCAAGGTCAATCCAGTCGTGCCGGAGTCGGTCACGATGATCGCTGCGCAAGTCATCGGCAACGATGCGACCATTACCGTTGCCGGACAATCCGGAAATTTTCAGTTGAACGTCATGCTGCCCGTCATTGCCTACAATTTGCTGCAGAGTCTCGAATTGCTTGCCATCGGTTGCCGCAATTTGGCCGATCATGCACTGGCAGGCTTCAAAGTGGACAAGGTTCGAATTGGGGCCGCACTTGGCCGCAACCCGATTCTGGTCACCGCGCTCAATCCCGTGATCGGCTATGAGAAGGGCGCCGCTATCGCCAAGAGTGCCTACGCGCAGGGCCGGCCAATTCTGGAAGTGGCGGCAGAGATGACGAACCTGAGCGAGGACGAACTGCGGCGCTTGCTCGATCCTCAAGCGCTGACCGAAGGCGGCATCAAGGGCTGATGGATTCTCTTTACAGCAAGGCGCACATTCGTGAGTCGCTCGAACCCCAGGCCTCCGCGGTGGGCGACGATATGCTCTGGTTGGCCGGCGCGCCGCCGGAATTCATGGCGCGCGTGCGCGCAGCGCTGCCGGAGCAGCGCGTGCCGGCCGCGGTGCTGGTGCCGCTGGTCGAACGCGAGGACGGGTTGACCGTGTTGCTGACGCAACGCGCGGCGACTCTCAAGGACCACGCGGGGCAGATCAGCTTTCCGGGCGGACGCATCGAGCCGGAAGATTCGGATGCCTGGCATGCGGCGCTGCGCGAGGCGGAGGAGGAAATCGGCCTCTCGCCGGATTATGTGGAATTCGCCGGGTATTTGCCGGATCACATCGTGGCCACCGGCTTTCGCGTGACGCCCGTGGTGGGTTTTATCAGCCCCGACTATCAATTGCGCATCGCGGCGTCGGAAGTTCACGAGGCGTTTGAGGTGCCGCTGAGCTTCCTTCTGGACGCCGCCAATCACAAATCCCGCCAGCGCAAAATCGGCGGCCTGACGATGGAGGTGTACGACATTCCCTACGGCGAGCGCAACATCTGGGGTGCGACTGCGGGCATGTTGATGACCTTTCGCCGCCTGCTGCAAGCGCGAGCGGCAAAGCTGCAATGAGCGCGCGATTGCGCGAGCTGCTCGCGATCATGGGTCGCCTGCGCGCGCCCGACGGCTGCCCCTGGGATCGCGAACAAACTTTTGCCAGCATCGCGCCCTACACCATAGAAGAGGCATATGAGGTCGCCGACGCCATCGAGCGCGGCGATATGCAGCAACTGAAGGACGAACTGGGCGATCTGCTTTTCCAAGTGGTGTTTCATGCACAAATGGCGAGCGAGGCCGGCCGGTTCGACTTCGATGCGGTGGCCGGCGCCATTTGCGACAAACTCGTGCGCCGCCATCCGCATGTGTTTGGAGGCGCCGGGCCGCTGAGCGCCGGCGAACAGAGCGCCGCCTGGGAAAACATTAAGGCACGCGAGCGCCATTCTGCGGCGGCGCGGGCGCGCAATGGTGCGAGCGTGGAAACGGCTTCGCACCCCAGCCATTTGGATGGCGTGCCGCAGGCCCTTCCGGCGCTGATGCGCGCGTACAAACTGAGCAAGCGTGCCGCGCGCGTCGGCTTTGATTTCGATCATGCGGGCCAGAGCGCCGACAAAGTGGCCGAAGAACTCGCCGAAGTCAGGGGTGCGGCAGCCGCGAACGCCGCGTCTGCTCCGACCGAGGAGATCGTCGAGGAGATCGGCGATTTGTTGTTCGCCGCCGCGAATCTGGCACGCAAGCTCGAGGTCGATGCGGAGGCGGCACTGCGCGCGGCCAACGCCAAATTCGAACGCCGGTTTCGCGGCATGGAATCCTTGGCCGCGAAACGTGGCGAGGTGTTCGCGGAGCTAAACCTCGATTCCCAGGAAAAGCTTTGGCAAGAGGTCAAACGCGGAGAATAACCGGTATATTAACAATCCCTTACCGTTATATTCTCGACTAAGTCGCATATGAGACGTGACGTGCGCCGCTGCCCACGGGGACCACACATCCACGACATTATCGGATCGGTCCAGGAACTCGCTTGGTCTTCGCACCCGCGCAGTCACACCGAAACGCCGACCTTACGTGGGTTGGCGTACAGATGGCGGCCTGAAAGCCCGGCACAATAAAAGGTCGTTTCGAAATAGGCGCAGCGACCTTTTACCGTGCGAAATCGCAATCGACGTTGGTCGGGACTGCCGGAGCCGAATCCACAGCAATTTCAAAGGCCTGTCATGATCGCAAAAGGAAGCGATTCCTTCATTCTCAAAGATGCCGGCAACGCGGGCGGCATCTTCGAAGGACGGCGCCGCGAAGCGTTGCTTAAAACAGGCGCCTTGCAAAACGCAATTCTCACGAGTGCCAATTTCTCGATTATCGCCACCGACGAAAAAGGCATCATCCAATTATTCAATGTCGGCGCCGNNGCCGAACGCATGCTGGGTTATCTGGCGGCTGAAGTCGTCAATAAAATCAACCCCAGCGATATCCATGATCCGCAGGAAGTGATGGCACGCGCGCAGGCACTGAGCCTGGAACTTGGAACCCCGATTACGCCGGGCT
>PKXS01000040.1 GCA_003132425.1 Gammaproteobacteria bacterium
CAGGAGCGGACTAAAGGGTCTGCCGACACCAGCCCATAGGCGCTCGATGCTTGGCGGGCACCGTCGACGATAAAAAAGCGGGTCGTGGACTCCACAGCCACGACCCCGGTGGTGGCACCTCGGTTGCGAAGACCCTGAACGATCCGATCGAATGGGCTCTCGTGTTCCTCCCATGTCCGGATATCGCCTCCAACCTGCAGCGTCTCCCGGACCGACGGTTCCTCGAATGCCGGCGTCACCACGAGGACCTCCCCGTGGGCAGGAATGATCGCGACGGTGGTCCGCTCCGATCGCCGCCAGCGGATTCCCGTGAAGTACTCAAGCGTCGATCCGGGTTCGACGAGTAGCGCCGTCACTTTCCGCTGCGCCATGAGCCCCTGCACCTTCGCGATGCGCGCGCGGCGCTCTTCGATCGAGATCGGTTTCGCCGCGCCGGTAATGGATTGCAGTTCCTTGCTGGATGATGCCGGCGCCGAGTCCCCAGCGGCGGCCGCGATCAGCGGAGCGGCAGAGGCGCTCCAAAGAAAGTTGCGTCTCGACAGCATGATCGTCCCCCATTGGGCTCATCCCAGGGACGCAACATATCATTCATGCAACGCGACGGGCGGCCGTTCAGCGCAGGATCCAGTATCGAACGCCTTGTTCCTCCAAAAATGCCTGCGCTTCGGCGCCGTGCAGCAACGCCAGGGTCGACAGCAATCCTGCCTCCGTGCAACTGCTGGCTGCGACCGTCACCGAACGGGGGGCTTGAGGGACCGGCCAGCCTGTCCGCGCGTTCAATTGCGGGTGCGCTCATCGGGCCTGCTCTCATATTGATAGCCGGTGGTATTTCCGGTCGTATCGATCACGGAAATGATCTTATACGGATCGTTCATGTAGCCCTTGAAACGATCCACCGACAGGTTGAATTCGGTAAGCCAATCCCGCGTCATGACCTGGGTCAGGCCGAGCAGCACTCCGGCTCCATCTTTGGTCTTTGCGCCGCTCTTTGCGAACAGCGTGTAATCGCTTCCCGGCAGCGGGGCGCCGCCGATCGGGTGCATGGAGTCACTTTTCCGCCAGCAGTACGCGCAATTGATTTTCATATGCGGTGCGATCCACGGGAAGAAAACCGATATGGGTGAAGCGCACCACGCCGTGCCGGTCGATGAGCTCGCAGGTAGGCATGCCCTGAACCTTGAAGTGCGTGGCGATTGTTCCCTGCGGATCGAACCGCACGTCGAAGTTCGGGTGATATTTCGCCAAGAATCTATCGGCTTCGCTGCGATCCGTGTCGAGATCGACCGCGACGACCGTGAGGCCGCGCGCCTCATACGCATCTTTCATTTCCTGCATCCAGGGGAACGATTGCCGGCATGGCGCACACCAGGATGCCCAAAAATCCAGGTAAACCACGCGGCCCTGAAACGCATTCAGATCGAGCGCCGACTCGGCGTGCACCGTAACCGTCAACACTAGGCAGATGACCATGAGGATGGGCCGTAATGCCGTCTGGGCCGCTAGGGTGGGCTTCGGCCGTATCATCGCGCGGACGCCGAGATCATTACAGGTATTTCCTTGCACAATGTGCCGATAACGGTGTATCAAGCACGCTTGCGCTCCGGTGGCGAGCTAGCCTACTTCTTCCTTCAAACATTGGATATACTTTGTACTGCAAAGTCGAATGGTGTCAAGCATGACAAATCTCAACGACGCGCTTGCCGAGATTAACGAAATTCGCGGCCAGATCGCTCGCGGCACGGAATTCCGCGGCTACGGCCCGGCGTCGGTTGCCGCGTCCGGCATCCTCGCTTTGCTGGTCGCGGCACTGCAGGCGCATTGGCTCAAAGGACTCGATCATGACTTCCGCAGCTTTCTGGCGCTGTGGGTGGCAACCGCGGCCATCTCGCTGATTTTGACCGGCATGGAGACCGTCATCCGCGCGAGGCGCGTACACTCCGGTTTTGCGGGCAATATGATCTACAGTGCGGCCGGCCAGTTTCTGCCGGCGTTGATGGCTGGCTTTTTGCTGACCGTGGTGCTGATCCGTTTTGCACCGAACAATCTTTGGATGTTACCGGGCCTATGGCAGGTGGTATTTAGTCTCGGCGTCTTCGCCTCGTGTCGATTCCTGCCGCGCCAAATGTACATGGTGGGCGTGTGGTACCTGGCGGCGGGCCTGACGTGTCTCGCGCTGGGAAGTGTCGCGGAGGAAGTGTCGCCGTGGGCGATGGGTGTTCCGTTCGGTATAGGCCAGCTTCTGGTCGCGGCGGTGCTGAGATTTGGTTATCGGGAAGCCCATGAACGGACGTAGCGGTAAGCAACCCAGAGCCCGCCGCTTCGCCTACGACGGCCTGGATCGGGTCATCCACGAGCGTGCCCGCCTCAGCGTACTCACCTCGCTGGTCACGCATCCAAAGGGCCTGCCGTTTGCTAATCTCAAGCAGCTATGCGCGCTAACCGATGGCAATCTTAGTCGGCATTTGCAAGTACTCGAGGCGGCAAAGCTCGTCACAATCTCAAAAGGTGTCGAAGCCAATCGGCCGCAAACTTTTTGCCGTATTACAGCCACGGGCCGACGGCGATTCCTCGCCTACCTGACGGTCCTGGAGCAGGTAATACTCGACGCCGCGGCTGGGGTCAACGCAGAATCGGATGGTGCCCGATTGCGGAGCCTCGCGGACACCTAAGCTTTGTTGCCGTCATTCAACAATCAGCGCTACGGATCGACGGCGATCGCTCTTCATTGGATCATCGCCCTGCTGATCGTAGTGGTCGGCACTCTTGGCCTGCTGCACGATTCCTGGCCAAAACGAACTCAGGCGTTTTGGATCAATATCCACGCGCTATGCGGACTACTCGTCTGGGTATTGGTCATGGCGCGATTCTGGTGGCGATTGAGGCACCCGCCGCCTGAATTGTCGGCGCAAATCGGCGAATTCTCGCGCCGGGTTTCCGCACCTGTGCACTTGCTGCTCTACGCTCTGATGTTCGTTATACCGATCATCGGCATCGTGACCTTCATTTGGCACGGCCGAGTATTCGATTTTGGTCTGTTTCGCGTGAATTTTGGAATTCGCGCCAACCGTGCGGTATTCAATCCCACCGAGGACGTCCACGGTTATCTGGCCTACCTCCTGTTTGCCCTTGTCGGCATTCACGCATTGGCCGCCTTCTGGCATCAGTTCGTTCGGCGCGACGGCCTGATTCTGCGGATGTGGCCAAGCGGCGCTGCGGCGAAACCGGCCGCGAAGCAACGCCGGCGCACGGGAGGCCGTTAATATCTCGGACGATTGACGTCAATTTCATTGAAGGCGCGCCGCGATCTTTGACGGCGCCAGTCGCGCGGCCCCAGATTTCCGTGCACCCCGTCCCACCATCCCGCGGCGACGGCGACGAGTTTGCCGGCTTTGGCGCGCTCATACAGGATGATGCGCTTGGAAATCTTCAAGCAAGAAAACAGACTCTTGAGCGCCCATCCGCTCATCCGGTAATCCCCATACTCGCGCAGGATGACAGTCCTGTTTCTGACGCTGTAGTAGCGGCGGTCCGCAGAATAGTTCGTCGTCCATTTCCTCGTCCATAGCATGCGATGCAGGGTAGGCGCGCCGATCGAATGCGACATGAGCAGTCGCCGCGATTTGATCACACGATAGCCATGTGCCCTGGCTCGGTTGCAATAGTCGAGATCGACAAAGTCAATGAAGAATTCGTCTCGGAAGGGTCCAATAACCGAGAAGGCTGCCAGCGGCAACAAAGTTCCTGATGTGATCACGCATTCGGCGTCTTGCCATTGCTCCGTAAAGGCATCCCCTATGCAAGGGTCGGGCGATGGTTTGTGCACGTCCCGAAATCCGGAACCGATTATCGCCAAACGCTCTCTCGTCGGGAAGGACTCATGGATCGCGAGCAGCGTTTTGACCATGTCGCAATCGACTTGGCTATCTTGGTCAAGTAGCAGTACCGCGGAATAACCGAGCGTCACGGCGCGTTGAATTCCAATATTCAGGGCCCGGGCGACGCCGAGGTTCTCAAAATTCAGCTCCAATGTGACGGCGGAGTCTGCGGCAATTTTACGCAGCATGATCAGCTCAGCATCCGTTGAGCCATTGTCCACAATGACGGCCGCCCCGACTTGCCGGCGAATGCTGCCGAGCCTCGCAGGCAATTCCTCGTCCGGGTGATACGTCACCAGAATGGCACACACATCGGTTTCTTGCATTGGGCGTTCGGACAATGGATTTCTCAAAAACTACACGGAATTGCAGACCTAGCGCAAGGAACTTTGCAATAGAACAGCCAACTTTGCAAAAGCTCCCTAATTGTCCCCGGGAGAGTCTCGATAGCCGTAAACGGTTCGATAGTAATAGCGGCGCACGACCTTGCCGTCGTGCCTCAACACGCCGTCCCGGACGGGTTCCAACCGGCTGACACGCGACTCAATGCGGGTTCCCGTGAGCTCGTGGGAGTCCCATGCAACGAGGAGCATCGTTCGGCCTGTCTGCGATTTAATCGGGAACCACTGTTCGTACATGAGGCCGATGCCGCCGAAAAGATGATCGCTCGACGTTGCCTTAGCCGCTTGAGCGGGCTCAGGCGCGTAAAATGCCAGCTCGCTGGCGGTCGCGTAACGATCCATGCCCACGATGAGCGGTGCGACGCCGGTCCGCGTGCGAATTTCTTCGGCGGTCTCGCCGATCTGCCGGCCCAGATCGCGCCAGCCGATAGGTATCAGCTCCATGTGTTGGTTATAACCAAGTCCCGGGAACCCGAGCGCGAGGTAGCACAGTGCGGACCCGAATAGCAGCAACAGCGCGACTATCGTCGGCGTCCACGCGTTCTGGATACGTCCGCGTATGCCTGCGGCGAGTATTGCGCCTGAATCGATAATTCCGTGGGCCATCGCGGGCACCGCGCCGACCCAGAGCGTGCCGGTCCAATCAAGCTTTACATCATGGCGCAGGCTGAAAGCCGCGAATACGGCGAGCGGCACAAGGACGGACGCGCCAATAAAGCGCCATTGACGCTCGACACTCGCTATGCCGCTCTGGCCGCTCCCATTCGGCCTGACGGCCGACAGAGCGGCCGCTGTCGCGCAAAAGCCGGTCGGCGTTATCAACACGAGCGAGGAGGCGATCAGCTTGTGCAGTGAGAACCTGGGAATCTCCGCCAGCCGGCGCGAAGTCTGGAACGCAAACGAAATCCAATCGTGCCGGGCATTCCAAACTATCGTGGGTGAAAAGATTGCCAGCGCGAGCAGAGCGGCGGCATACGGTTTCCAGTTCCACAACCAACGCCGCGATTGCGGATCAAGAAGCATGAATACCAGGACTGCCGGAACAAGCAGGCCGATGGTGTATTTCGATAGCAGGCCAATACCCATGCAAACTCCGGCCCACCACCAGGCTCCGGAGCGCCGCGCGAGCAGCGCGCGCTCGAGAAAGTAAAGAGCTGCTGCCCAAGCGGCGGTGAGCGGAGCGTCCGGCGTCATGAGCATTCCCGCTGCGAAGAAGAACGGCAGTAATTGCATCAGCAGCGCCGCCACCAGCGCGCTTGCTTCGTCGAAGAGGTTTCGCGTCAATCGATACGCAAAAAAGGATGCGACGGCCCCGCAGAACAGCGCGCCGATGCGCACTCCGAACGCCGAGTCGCCGACGGCAGACGTGCCGAGCCGAATCAACCATGCCACCATCGGCGGGTGATCTAGATAGCCAATGTCGAGATGTTGGGAGTAATTCCAGTAGTACGCTTCCTCCGGAAGGAGTTCCACCTGTCCGCAATAGACCAGACGCAATACAAAGGCATAGGCGATAACGCCTACAGCCAATTCCCGCCACCGCGGAGCACGGCCGAATCGCCATGCGGAGGTCGACAGGCAAAAGGAGTAGCCGGGCACAGTAACCGCCGCCGTGGCGATGATCGCAGGGAAGATGGCCAGGTACGCGGGCCAGCCCCATACCGTGATTACCAGCGAGAGGACTCCGCTTCGCAGGAACAAGGCCATCACGCTCACAAGCGCCAATCGGCCGTGCACCGGCACGTCCCAAGTATGTCCGGTCGACGCCAATACCGCGCGCGCCAGCATGTAAATCAACGCGGTAGCGGCGGCAAAGCTGACGGTTTGGGCAGCTTCCACCGCGGTGCCCCCCGCAATCATCGCGTCGAACACCAGAAGGTCGGCCAGCAGCCCAATCGTCATGGCTACGTCGACCCTTTGCGCCAGGTGAGCAACCGCCGGTAATCGCCCGATGAGCCGGCGCAGATTTTCAGAGTCAATCCGCCACTTCAACTGTTAAGGTCCTACGCCAAGTTGGAATGAATACGCTGCGCGCAATCTTCACTATACTTGTCATATCATCGAGGTTGCAGCGGTGGCTGCGTTGCGGGCAGTCAATTCAGCATAGCAAACTGCGCTTGGTCGCCATTTGAACGCAAGTTAGCCTGCGCGTCGAATTTGGCGTGACTAATTACCAACGGCACCTCACTGTGCGGTATTGTTGGGCATCTTTAGACGAAGGCGCCCGGGAAGAAAGCAGCCAACATGGACACTGTCGAACAGCACAGCATGCTCGAGCCCCGATCAGCGCGCCTCGCCAGGCCAGCGTATTCTTCCTTAAGTTCCAGCCCCGAGCTGTCGATCATCGTGCCGACGTTCAACGAGCGCGAGAATGTCGCGGAGCTCACGAAACGGCTCAGGAAGTGCCTGGCGCGGCGTTCCTGGGAAGTCATCTTTGTCGACGATGATTCCCCGGACGGCACGGCCGAAGCGGTGCGCGAGCTCGCGGCGACGGATGCTCGTGTGCGCTGTATCCAAAGATTGGGCCGCCGCGGCCTCTCCTCCGCTTGCATTGAAGGCATGCTCGCGACCTCGGCGCCTTATCTTGCGGTCATCGATGCCGATCTGCAGCACGATGAGCGCCTGCTGCCAAGGATGCTGGATACCCTCAAGCAGGGCGAAACGGACATTGTGGTGGCGAGCCGCTACGCCCCCGGGGGCGGAATTGGCGATTGGGGTGCGGGTCGCGCGCGAATCAGCCGCCTCGCCACGCGCCTCAGTCGGATTTTGGTTCCCGCAAATCTGACCGACCCGATGAGCGGCTTCTTCATGATGCGCCGCTCGGTCTTCATGGGGTCGGTGCGACGGCTCTCGGCGATCGGCTGCAAGATACTGACCGATGTATTCGCATCCTCTCCGCAGCCATTGCGCTTCCAGGAGATGTCATACCGATTCAGGCTGCGCAATGCCGGCGAGAGCAAGCTCGATTCGTTGACGGCGTGGGACTACGCCATGCTGCTGCTGGACAAGCTGATCGGGCACTTGGTCCCGGTCCGCTTTCTGGCCTTCTCCATCGTCGGCGCTCTTGGGATCGCGGTGCACTTCAGCGTGCTCGCGCTGCTGCTTTGGCCGCTGCATCGTGACTTCGTGGAAAGCCAGTCCATCGCGACGCTGTGTGCAATGACTTTCAACTTTGCCGTCAACAACGTCCTGACCTACCGCGACAAGCGATTGCGCGGACCGCAGTGGCTGCGAGGCTGGTTGTCCTTCATTCTGGCATGCAGTGTCGGTGGTCTCGCGAACGTCGGTTTAGCCTCCTCCCTATACCGATCCGATCATGAATGGATCCCTGCGGCGATCGCCGGCATTCTGGTGGGCGCGGTGTGGAATTATGCAGCGACGACGACCTTGACTTGGGGTCAGTCTCGCAAATAATTAACCTTAGGTTATAGCTGTAACCTTCTGTTTTCTAATATTTTAGTAATCACCCAGAATACGGACGATTTGCACGAGCTTGCGGGCGACGCGCGCTACGATGTGCCTACCGTCACCGGTATCGCGGCGCTTTGCGCTGTATTTGCCTGCGCCGCTGCGGCCCGGGCGGCGGCCGGCGCGGTCTCGGGAGGTAACGCCAGAATGACGCGAAGCCCCGGATTCTGATCGGCCAATTCCAGAGTACTGCCGTGCAGCTTTGCCACCGCCTGCACGAGGCTCAAACCGAGACCGACGCCCGGCGTCCCGCGGCTCGAGTCGCCGCGATAGAATCGCTCGACCACTTTGGTTTTCTCCGCATCGACAATGCCCGGACCGTTATCCGCCACGGCAATTTCCGCTGTGCCGTCGCTGCGCCGCCGGACAGCGACGCCGATCACGCCGCCCTCGGGGGCGTACTTGAGCGCATTGTCGATGAGATTGCTGAGCGCCTGGGCGAGCAGCACCGGGTCGCCCGGCACGGGCAGCGGCCCGTCCGATTGGAACGTCAGATCGATATTCTTGAGTTCCGCGGCCGGGGCGTAGAACTCCACGGCTGCGGCCGCGACCTCGGCCACGTCGAGCGGAACGAATCCGGAACGGCGCATGCCGGCATCGATCTCCGCGAGCCGCAGCAGCGCGTCAAAGATTCGGATAACGCGGTCGACGTCGGCGACGGCGGCATCGATCTCCGCATAAGTCTCCTCGGTCGACGGGCGGATCAACGCCAGTTCCTCGAGGCGCGAGCGCAGCTCGGCGAGCGGCGTGCGCAGATCGTGCGCAATCGAATTGGAGACGTTTCGCACGCCGTGCACCAACAGCTCGATCTGATCCAGCATGCCGTTGATGGTGCGGGACAGAGTATCGAGCTCGTCGCCGCTCATATGCGTCGGCAATCGGTGCTTCAGATCGCCGTGAATGATCGCCGATACGGTTTGGCGGATACTGTGGATCCTCGACATCAACGCGCGACGCGTCAACAGACCGCCCACGAGACCGACGATCATCAGGACCGCCACGGCGGCGGACAGACCGTACCAGAAGCGTGTCTCCAACGGCGCAAACAGTTTGTTATCCCTTCCCACCAGTAGGTTGTAGCTACCCAGCAACGCGACGTGCACCAGCGCCGTCTCATTCGAGCGATCGCCCGCTCCAATTTTGATGGTGTAAGTCCCTGGCGTGACCGGCACGCTGCGCGGCCAGGCGGCGAGGTTGCCGGCCAACGGGCGCATTGAGGCATCGGTCAGCAGCAGGATGCGTTCGCCGGCGATCTGCATGCGGACGCGGGCATCGATATTGCGCTGCAAGCCGGTTGCGCCGTCGCGGCGGAAGATGTCCGAGAGCCGCTGTGCATCGGATTGCAGGATCTCGCCGCGGCCCTCCTGGATCGTGACATGCCATGCATACCAAAGAGGCGCGGCAAACAGCACCAGCGCCGCGATCCCCAGGATGACATAGCCCAAGGCGAGCGAAACGGCCGAGGAGCGCATGACCTTAATCATTTGCGCTCACCGTGTAGCCCGCATTGCGCACCGTATGCAGCAGCGGGCGCTCGAATTCGGCATCGATCTTTTGCCGCAATTTACTGATATGCACATCGACCACATTGGTTTGCGGATCGAAGTGATAGTCCCACACATTCTCCAAGAGCATGGTGCGTGTGACCACTTGTCCGGCGTGACGCATGAGGTACTCGAGTAGCTTGAATTCGCGCGGCTGCAGCGCAATCGGCCGGTCTCCGCGGGTGACCTTGCGCGTCAATGGATCCATATGCAAGTCTCCCACGGTCAGCGGCGTCTCGTGGTTGATGCCCTGCGCACGGCGATGCAGCGCATCCAGACGCGCCAATAATTCGCCGAACGCAAACGGCTTGGTCAAATAGTCGTCGCCGCCGCTGCGCAGACCGCGAATACGATCGTCGACCTCCGATAGTGCGCTGAGAATCAGGATGGGAGTGCGCTTGCCGGCTTTTCGCAGCACTTCGATGATGGCCAGGCCGTCGATCTCGCCCGGCAGCATCCGGTCCATGATGATCACATCGTACGGTTCGCTCGCCCCGAGGAACATACCATCGCGTCCATTGCCCGCGTGATCGACGGTATGTCCCGCCTCCTGCAGGCCCTTAACGACGAACTGGGTGACCCGTTCGTTGTCTTCGACCAGCAATACTTTCAAGGCGTCTCCCCCATCGGATGCCCCGGCTCCGGCGAGGGCTCGGCCGATTCCGGCCCAACGTGCGTGCGGCGGCGGCGCTTCAGCCAGAGGCTGAACTGATCCAGGTACAAATAGATGACAGGTGTCGTAAATAGAGTCAATGCCTGGCTCAGGACCAGTCCGCCGACCATCGTATAACCCATTGGCTGGCGGAGCTCAGACCCAGTACCGCGGCCCAACGCCAGCGGCAAGGAGGCGAGCAACGCGGCCATCGTGGTCATCATGATGGGTCGAAAGCGCAGCAGGCACGCTTGACGGATCGATTCACGCGGCGACAAGTGCTGTTGACGCTCTGCTTGGATCGCGAAGTCCACCATCATGATGCCGTTCTTCTTTACGATACCGATGAGCAGAATGATGCCGATCAGCGCCATCACCGACAGTTCGATATGAAATATCAGCAATACCAATAGCGCGCCTACTCCCGCCGAGGGCAGCGTGGAAAGAATGGTCAGCGGATGAATGTAGCTTTCATAGAGCATGCCGAGGATGATGTAGACAGCCACTAGCGCCGCAAGAATCAGGTACGGCTGGCTCTTCAGAGAGCTCTGAAAGGCTTGTGCGGTGCCCTGAAAGCTGCCGTTGATGGTCGCCGGCAGGTGCATCGCCGCAGACGCCCGGTTGATCGCATCGACCGCATCGCCCAGCGCCGCTCCCGGCGCGAGATTGAAGGACAGCGTGACCGCGGGGAATTGTCCCTGATGGCTGATCGACAAGTAGGTGACGTGCTGCGTGTCGTACTTGGTCATCGCCGAGAGCGGCACCATCTGGCCGGTCAGGGGAGATTTCAGATACAGCTTCTTGAGCGAGTCCGGATCGGATTGCAGTGCCGGCGTAATTTCCAGAATCACGTGGTAGCTGTTGGCCTGAGTGAAGTACTGCGCCGCCTGTCGCTGGCCGAAGGCATCGTAAAGTGCCTGATCGATCGCGGCCGGCTGAATGCCGAAGCGTGCCGCCTGGTCGCGGTCGATCTCCAACGACAGCATGCCGCTGGCGGATTGCTGATCGGAGGCCACGTCGCGCAACATCGGCAGCTTCTTTAGCGCATCGAGCAGTCTTGGTGACCAATCGTTGAGTTCGTTGATATTCGAATCCTGCAATGTGTATTGATACTGAGTGCGCGCCGTTCGGCCGCCGATATTCAGATCCTGCGCCGCTTGCAGGAACAGCGTCGCGCCGGGCACCTTGGCCAATTGCGGCCGCAGACGGTTGATGATTTGGTCGGCGCTGGCGTCGCGCTCATCGCGCGGCTTGAGCCCAAGGATGACGAATCCATTGTTGACGGGCCGGCTGCCGCCGAGAAAATTGCCGTAGCTGGCGACGCCGGGGTCCCGCGCAACGACTGCCATGAGCGCGGTCTGACGGCGCACCATCTCGTCGAAAGAAACGTCCTGCGGTGCATCGGTCAGGCCGACGATGATGCCGGTGTCCTGCTGCGGGAAGAAACCCTTGGGAATGTAGATGTAGAGAAGGACGCTGGCGGCGACCGTGACCAAGAACACCATCAAAGTCGCGCGCTGATGATCAAGCACGAAGTCCAGGCCGCGGGTGTACCAGGCGAGGATTTTGTCAAAAGCCCTTTCGACCGCGAGATAGGCTTTGCCGTGCTTCGCGTGCTTTTCATCGCGCAGGAACAGCGCGCACATGGTGGGCGAGAGCGTCAGTGCGACGAACGCCGAGACGGCGATGGTCATCGTCATGGTGATCGCGAATTCCCGGAACAACCGGCCGATAATGCCTCCCATCAGCAACAGCGGAATGAATACTGCGACCAGCGAGATGCTGATGGACATGATGGTAAAGCCGATCTCGCTGGCGCCCTTCAGCGTCGCCTCCAGCGGAGTCAGACCGGCCTCGATGTGCCGGTAGATGTTCTCCAACATAACGATCGCGTCGTCCACCACGAAGCCGACGGCTATTGTCAACGCCATCAGCGACAGGTTATCGAGACTATAGTGAAGCACGTACATCATGGCGGCGGTGCCGAGCAGCGCCAGCGGCACGGTGACGCCTGGAATGATGGTCGCCCAGGCGTTGCGCAGAAACAGAAATATCACCAGCACGACCAGAACGATGGTGAGTGCCAGGGTGAACTCCACATCGTGCACCGAGGCCTGGATCGTGGTCGTGCGATTGGCGATCGTATCCACTTTGATCGAGGGCGGCACCGAGGCAAGCGCGTGCGGCAGCAGCGCCTGAACCCGCGACACCGCGTCGATGACATTCGCACCCGGTTGTTTGTAGATTAGCAGCAGGATCCCGTGATGGCCGTTCTGGGATCCCGTCATCAGGGAGTTTTCGGGACCGTCGATCGCGACTCCGATGTCGCGGATGCGCACCGCGGCGCCATCCTTGTAGGCCACGACCACATCGTTCCAAGGCGCCGCCTCCATCAGCTGATCGTTGTCGTAAATCGTCAGACTGCGCTTTGGCCCATTGATGGAGCCTTTCGGTGCGTCCACCGTTGCCGCCGAGATGACATTGGCGACATCTTCCATTTGCAGGCCGAGCGCCGCCAGCTTGACGGGATCGATCTGCACGCGAACGGCCGGCTTTTGTTGGCCGCCGATCGTCACTTGTGCGATCCCGGGGATCTGCGAGACCTGCTGCGCGAGTATATTCTCGGCATAGTTGTCGACGGTGCTGACGGGCAGCACTTCGGAGTGCACCGCCAAAATGAGGATGGCAGAATCGGCCGGGTTGACCTTTCGGTAAGTGGGAGGGGTCGGCAGGTTTTTCGGCAGCTGGCCGCCGGCGGCATCAATTCCTGTTTGAACATCTTGCGCGGCCGCATCGATGTTGCGATCCAGATCGAATTGCAGAGTAATCTGAGTGTAGCCGAGCACATTGGTCGAGGTCATCTGCGATAACCCCGATATTTCCGCGAACTGATATTCCAGGGGCGCGGCGACCGAGGAGGCCATGGTCTCCGGGCTGGCGCCCGGCAGTTGTGCCGAGACTTGAATGGTCGGAAAGTCGACCTGCGGCAGCGGCGCGACGGGCAACAGCGGAAAGACCACGAGTCCAACCAAAAAAATGCCGCCCATCAGCAACGAGGTCGCAATGGGCCGCCGGACGAATGGTTCCGAGATGCTCATGAAGCGCCGTGCGCCGTCGAAGTCTTGATCGGATTGGCGGCGGATGCCGCGGAATTGAGTGTTACATGCGTACCGGGCTGCAGGCGGTATTGATTGCTCGTCACCACGCGCTCGTTCAGCGCAAGGCCGGCCGTAACGACGGTCACCGACTCGGTTTGCGCGCCAAGCTTCAATTGGCGCACTTCCACCGTCGAATCGCTTTTCACGACGTAGGTAAAGGGTCCGTCCGGCCCGAGTTGCACGGCGCTGGTGGGCAGCGTCAGCGCGTTACGATCGGTATGCACCAGCACGCGAGCGTTGACGTATTGACCCGGCCACAACGTGTTGCGCGCGTTGTTGAACGTGGCCTTAAGCTTGAGCGTGCCGGTCGCTTGCTGAATCTCATTATCGATCAGCGTCAAGGTGCCACGGTCCAACTCGGCGCCGCCGTCGCGGGCGACAGTCGTCACGGTGACGGGTCCGGTTAAAAGCGCCGCGTTGACGGCCTCGAGGTCTTCCTCGGGAAGCGTAAAAATAACGCAAATCGGCTGTATCTGCGTCACGACCACGATGCCCGTCGTGTCGGTCGCGTGCACGATGTTGCCTGGATCGACCAGGCGGATGCCGGTGCGGCCGTTGATGGGCGAGGTAATATGCGTGTAGTCGAGCTGCGTGCGCGCATTGTCGATCACCGCCTGATCGACCTGCAGCTGCGCCGCCAGCTGGTCCACCAATGCGCGCTGAGTGTCCACAGTCTGCTTGCTGGCCAAATCCTGAGGTTGCAGCACCGTGTAGCGCTCCAGATCGAGCCTCGCGTTTGCCAGTTGTGCCGCATCTTTCGCTTTGGTGGCAACCGCTTGTTCGAATGCCGCTTGGTTGGGCCGCGGATCGATCTGCGCCAACAGGTCGCCTTTGTGGACGCTCTGCCCTTCGGTGAACGCGACCTTTTGCAGCTCGCCGTCGACGCGTGCGGTGACTGTCACCGTGTAAAACGCCTGAACCGTGCCCAGCCCCTGCAGGTAGATCGGCACATTCGCGCTGGTCGCGAGCGCGGTATCGACCGCCACTGCCGGCGGCGAATTGCGCGCCGCTGCGGCAGCGGTCCGGTGCAGCAGTCCGTACCAGGCAAATGCCAGCAGCGCCACGCATCCCAGGGTGATCAGGGCCGTACGTTTGCGAAAAGACAGGAAATGTTTCATCGGTGTTTTACCCTTGATGCCAGCCGCCGCCGAGCGCGGTGAATAAATCCACCAACGACTGCAGATGGGAATATTGCACCTGCACTAGCGTGTCCTGCGCGGTGAATAGCGCGTTTTCAGTATTGAGCACGGTCAGCACACTGACGGTTCCCGCGGCCATCTGCGCTTTCGCAAATTCGAATGCGCGTTGTGCTGTTCTCACTGCCTCGGCTTGACGCTGCTGTTGCTCCGCGGTCTGCCGCGCCGCGACCAAAGCGCTTTCGGCATTGCTGAACGCCGTGAGCACGGTCTTGTGGTAGGTGCTGAGAAGTTCGGTGTAACGCGCCTTGCTGTATTGGTATTGGCCGCGCAATGCGCCGCCGTGAAAGATTGCCTGCGTGATGCCGCCGGTCAATGCATAGACCCGGCTGTACGGATTCACCAGTGTCGACAGCGCAGCGCTTTCATAGCCGCCGCTCGCCGTCAGATCGATGCTGGGAAAAAACGCGGCACGCGCGACGGTGATATCCGCGTTGGCCGCGATCAGCTGCTGTTCGGCTTCGGCGACGTCCGGTCGACGCGACAACAGTTGCGAGGGCAAGCCCACACCGACGGCCGGCGCCGACAGCGCCGTCAGCGATCCGGCCTCGATGTCGAGCGATTCGGGAGTCTTGCCGACCAATACGGCCAGCGCGTTTGCCGTTTGGCGGAACTGCAACAGCAATGGGGGTATCGCGGCGTTCAGCACGGCTACCGTCGTTTCCTGCTGCGCGACATCCAAACCGGTGGCGGTGCCGGCCGTCTGTTCGAGCTTGAGCCCGCGCAGAATGGATTGGCCGTTCTCAAGGTTGTGCTGCGCCACCTCGATGCGGTCGCGCAGCTCCAACGCCTGAAAGTAGGTTCCGGCGACGCTACTAATCACCGTGAGGGCAACTGTCTCCCGGTCGAAGCGGCTTGCCGCAGCGGTTGCTAGCGCGGAAGCGTGTAGTGCGCGGTTTTTGCCCCAGAAATCCAGTTCGTAACTGGCGCTGACCTGTGGATTGAAGACGTTGTACACCTCGGGGCCGACGCCGCTGACGGGCGCCCGCTCACGCGTTGCGGTGGCGCCGAGATCGACCGACGGCAGCAAAGCCGCGCCCGCAATTCGCGCCTGGGCATCCGCCTCTTGAACACGGGCGATTGCCCCGGCAATGTCATCGTTGCTTTGCTGCGCCTCGGCGATCAACTCATCGAGCCGCGCCGAGGCGAATCCGCGCCACCAATCTGCCGCAGGCCACACCGATGCGAACGCCGCTGAATCTGTGCCGCTCGGTGGCTCGCGCCATTGTGCCGGCAACGGGATATCCGGGCGCCTGTAGGCAGGCCCCACGCTGCAGGAGGCGAGAACCGCGCACAATAACCCAGCGAGCATTGAGCCGCGCTTATGCCAAATCATGGCGGCCACCCTGGGCCCCGGGGCATTAAACTCGAGTGGTCGAATTGTTAAATTCTGTTAATTGCCGCCGTGCGCGGCCGCAGGGGTGCGGCGCGCGCACCGCGCCATGGTAGAGGCCTCAATCCTGCAGCCGGCTGATCATGAACTCGTCCAATTTGCCGTTCGGATAACCACGCTCGATGGCTTCGAGCCGAGCGCCCCGACAGAGAATTTTCCAGCGACGTGTGATCATGCCTCCGCGCTGGGATTGAGTCTCGAGCGCAATTAGTTGCGCAGGCCCCAGTGGACCCAGGCTGGCCCGTAGGTCGGCCAACACGGGCGCGGTCAAATAAAAGTTTCCGGTATCCGTGAACAGATCTTTATCGACCGTGCCGTTGCGCAAGCCCTCGAACACCGCGCGGGCCCGCGCCTCTTGCGGCGTGGGTGGCAGAACAACAAAGGCGATTCGGTCCAACAGGTCCGCAGGCGATGCCCAATCGTTGTTGGTCAACACCACGATTGCGATCCGCTCGTCCGGCCAGACACGATTGTCGGCGAGAAACCCCGAACCGGCGCCCGAATGACCGATCCGCAGGCGCCCCTGCGTTCGCTCGATGTCCAACCCAAGTCCATAGTCTCGCGTGACGCCGTTTCGTAGTGCGATCCGGCCAAATTCCGACCGATAGGAATCCGCCTTCAATAGCGATCCATCGATCAGGCTGATATCCCACAAGGCAAGATCGCTGGGCGACATCGCGAGATTCGCCGCGCCGAAGAGCCAGCCGGCCCCTTCCTTCGGAGCCGCGTGGATCGGACCCAATCCGTAGCGGGTGTAGGGAGCGGCATCCGGCGGCGGCAATGGCGCACTGTAGTCAGCGACACTCCGCATCGCCAGCGGCACGAAGATATGCCTGCGCAGAAATTCGAACAAGCTTTCGCCCGAGACTTTCTGCACCACCGCGCCCGCGAGCACAAAACCCGTGTTGGAATACTGCCAATCGGTTCCCGGCGCGAAGTCGAGCGGGCGCTTGACCCATTCGTCGATGATCGCGGCGGTTGTCGTCGGATGCCGCATCTGCGCCGGCAGGAAGTCTTGCGGCCAGTAATCGCGTATGCCGCTGGTATGAGTGAGCAGCTGGCGCAGCGTCACCCCGGCCGCGGCGCCAAGAGTAGGAAACCAGCGGCTCACCGGGTCGTCCAAGGACAACTTGCCTTGCTCTGCCAGGAGCAGAATCGCGGCGGCGGTGAACTCCTTGGAAACCGAATCAATTGGATACCGGGTCGCGCTCGTGGCCGCTACGGAGGGTTGCAACCAGGCACGGCCGTACGCCTTGGCGTACACCAGTTTGCCGTCTCGCACGATCGCGATCGAGGCGGAAGGCGCTGCGGTGCTAATCAGCCACTCATTGGCAACACCGTCGATGGCGGCAATCGTGTCGGCGTTGAGTTCCTGCGCCGCGGCCCGGGACGCGAAACAGGGCATAGCCACTGCGCACGCGAAAAAACCGAGTGATGCCGCGTAACACGCTATGCGCATGGAGTCCCCAGAGTAGCGCATCCCAGAGAAGGCCGATTAACGCGCAATTGTTACATGTCGCGGCGGCTCTGGGCGCGGACTTGGAGCGCCATCGGCATCAATGCACTTTCTGCACCAGCCACAGCCCAGGCTTGCCCCTTTGATTGAGGCCAAGGCTCACCAATGCAGACTTGTTTTCCCATAATCGCGCCACCGGCAGTCCCTCGCGATGCACGCGGCGCGCAAAGTCCTCGAATCGACCGCTTGTGCGACCTCGCCAAGCGTCCGCAGCCAGTGTCAGCGGCTGGTGCTCCTCATCCACGTCGCCGGACTGTCGATTCCGAATCGAGGACGAGAAAGTCAGTGATGATTTCCACGTGGGGTGGTTTGGCGGGGCCGTAAGATCCAAATGCCCAGGCGGCAACGCGGCTCGAGTCGTCGACGATCGATTAAGCACGGGGCTCGAGGGAGGAGCGGCGAAAGCCGCCGCCGCCGTCCCCAGCATGCATGCAGTAGCTGCAAGGCAGGCCCGCCGTGTCGGGTTCGCTTTCATGGTGGTAGTTCATCACTATCCACCAAGAGCGGCACTAGGACGGCGGGCCTATCGGCTGTAGGACATCTCGCAGATCATGAACGGCGAGAGACCAGCAGGCCGACGGCGACCCCAAAGAGTGTCGCAAGGCCGAGCGCTTGCCAGGGAGATCCGCGCACATAGCCGTCCGTGGTGCTTGCGACCTGCTGCGCCTGAGTGCGCACCTGCGTGGCGCCATCCTTCAATGCGCTCTTTGCCGCTACCAATGCCATGCGCACCTTGGCGCGAATTTTTTGAACGTCGGGGCTTTCCACGTCCGCAACCCGTTTGATCAGATCTTCGACGCCGTCAAACAAGCCTTTGAATTGACCCAGGACCTCCTCTTCGGCTTTCTTTGCTGCGTCGGCGGCTGTGCCTTTGCCGCGGCCAACGCCGTTATCGGACAAGGTTCCCTCAACAGACATATTCATCGTGATTGTCCTCTTCGTGAGAATGGATTGAGCGCGTGTTCCTAACATGGGCATCTTCGCACTCGACCGCGCCGGTGCAGTCGGCTGAGACCCTGTCGCGTCGTAGGACTTACCTCACAGCCACCGCGGCTTAGCCGCGGCGCTCGGCGTCCTTGCAGGCCGATTCCGGCCCTTCTCGGCTATACTCCGGCGGTAGCTCCGGCACAAACAAAGAGAGCGCGATGGAACAAAAATTCGGCGACTCGTTGATCGAAAAGCGGTCTATCGACTATGTGCCCATCGCCGAACGGCACGGTAAGGTGTGGCATCTGTGGACAGTGTGGTTTTCCGGCGATGCGCATCTGGCGACCGTTGCCACGGGCGTCGTCGGAATCGCTCTGGGAGGCAATCTGCTCTGGATGGCGATCGCCGTGGTACTCGGCGGCGCGTTCGGCACGTTTTTCATGGCCTTCCATTCCACGCAGGGCCCGCAGCTCGGGTTGCCGCAGATGATCCAGTCGCGCCCGCAGTTCGGGTACGTGGGCGCATTATTGGTGTGGGGCGTGGCACTCATCGCGTACGTCGGATTCAATGCGTTCAATCAGATCCTGGCTGCGCAGACCGTGCACTCCTTATACGGCGGTGACTCGACGCTGACCATGCTGGTGTTCACGCTGCTATCGCTCGCGCTTGCCGTCGTCGGCTACGACTTGATCCATCTTGCGCAACGCTGGGTCGCCTATGTGCTGATTGCCGCGCTACTGGTGTTTTCCGCGGCTGTGCTGCTGCGCGGACACTTTCCCGCACACGAACTCGCGATTCGCGATTTTCGGTCCGTGCCGTTTCTGGCGCAATTCTTCGCGGCCGCGTCCTATCAGATCGCCTGGTCGATCTATGTTTCCGACTACTCGCGCTACCTGCCTCGCGATGTCGGGGTGAGCGCCTCTTTCTGGTGGACGTACCTAGGCGCATTTGTCGGGGGCGCCTGGACCATGCTGGTCGGGACCATCGCGGCGGCCTTGTACCCGGCGCTGGATGTGGCTTCCGCCCTTCGGACCGCGGCCGATATGGTGTTGCCGGGATTCGGCAAACCACTGTTGCTTTGCTCGCTGCTGGGGCTGGTGACGATTACCTCGCTGAATTTTTATGGCGGCTCCTTAACTCTGCTGAGCGTCGTCGATTCGCTGAAACCCAGCCGCCCGACGCTCGCCAAGCGTCTATTGACGCTGGTGCTGTTGACCGTGGCCGCGACCAGTATCGCGCTGGTGTCGACCGAGAACTTCGTCGCGAAATTCGGCGAATTTCTTGCCGTCCTGTTGTATCTATTCACACCTTGGACCGCCATCAACCTGGTGGACTTTTACCTCGTTCGCAAGGGCCACTACTCGGTACGAGAGATATTCAATGCGCGCGGCATGTATGGACGGTGGAACTGGAGAGGGTTACTGGCGTACGGCGTAGGGTTCGTTGTCATGATCCCATTCTTCAGCACCGAGTCGTGGAAAGGGCCCGTGGCAAAGGCGCTTGGCGGCGCCGATATCGCCATGCTGGTCGGTCTGCCGGTATCGGCAATCGTCTACATTTGGGCATGCCGGTCGCTCGATGTGCAGGCGGATCGCCGGCAGGCACACGCGGCCGACGTCGGACTCGATCCCGACACGCCCACTTAGTTCTTTAGGCGGTAGCCGGTTTTGAATATCCACGATACCGTCAAAAGGCAGATGACGAGGAAGCCCATCACCATCGCCAGGCTGTAGCCGACGCTCACGTCCGCGGTGCCGTAAAAGCTCCAGCGAAAGCCACTGATGAGATAAACGATCGGATTGAACAAGCTGAAGGCCCGCCAGGCGGGCGGCAGCATATCGATGGAATAGAAGGCGCCGCCCAGAAACGTGAGGGGCGTGATGACGAGCATCGGGATGAACTGAAGCTGCTCCCAGCCCTTGGCCCATAGCCCGAGAATGAATCCGAAAAGGCTGAAGTTAACGGCGGTCATCACGAGGAAGGCGGCCATCCACAGCGGGTGCACGATCTTAATCGGCTCGAATACCGATGCAGTGGCCAGGATTACCAAACCCAGCGTGATCGATTTCGATGCCGCCGCTCCGACATAGGCAACGACGATTTCCCCATAGGAGATCGGGGCCGACAGCAGTTCGTAAATCGTACCGGTGAATTTTGGAAAAAAAATGCCGAACGAGGCATTGGCGAGACTCTCCGTGAACAACGCCATCATGATGAGGCCGGGCACGATGAAGGCGCCATAGTTCACGCCGCCAAGACCGTGCATGCGCGAACCGATTGCCGCGCCGAATACGACGAAATAGAGCGAGGTGGTGATGACGGGCGTCACCAAGCTTTGCACCAAGGTGCGCAGCGCCCGCGCAATCTCGAACTTGTATATGGCCCAAACCCCGTGTCCATTGAACGCGAAGCGCGCTTGCGGCCGGTTCATGCGCGGCTACTGACGAGGCTGACGAAGATATCTTCGAGCGAGCTCTGGTGAGTTTGCAGATCCTTGATGACGATCGACAGCTTGTTCATTCGTTCGAGGAGCGACGCGATATCGATGCTGTTGTCTCCGCCGACCGTATACACGAGATGCTGGCCCTCGGCCTTCAGCTCCAGCCCCCACCCAGCAAGCTCGGTCGGGATGTGTTGCATCGGCGTCTGTAAGTGCAGGGTTAGCTGTCTCTTGCCGAGCTTCTTCATGAGTTCGATTTTCTCCTGGACCAGGATCAAGCTGCCTTTGTTGATCACGCCGATTCTGTCGGCCATCTCTTCGGCTTCTTCGATGTAATGCGTGGTCAAGATAATGGTCACGCCCTGTGCGCGCAGGCCTCGCACCAGGTTCCACATATCGCGGCGCAGCTCGACGTCCACGCCCGCGGTCGGTTCATCCAAGAATAGAATCTCCGGCTCGTGCGACAAGGCTTTGGCGATCATTACTCGCCGCTTCATGCCGCCGGACAGCGTCATGATTTTGTCGTTGCGCTTGTCCTTCAGGGATAGATCGCGCAACAGCTTGTCGATAAACGCCGGATTCGGGGCGCGGCCGAAAAGCCCGCGGCTGAAGTTCACCGTCGCCCAAACCGTCTCGAAGGCGTCGGTGGTGAGTTCCTGCGGCACCAGGCCTATTTTTGAGCGGGTCGCCCGATAGTCGCGCTGGATGTCGTAACCGTCGGCGACCACAGTGCCGCCGCTCGGCGTCACGATCCCGCAGATGATGTTGATCAGCGTGGTCTTGCCGGCGCCGTTCGGACCGAGCAGCGCGAAGATCTCGCCCTTGTCGATCTGCAGATTGATACCCGTCAATGCCTGGAAGCCTGACGCATATGATTTGGTCAAGTCTGTAATGGTGATGATCGGCGGCATTCGCGCTACCTTAGCTCAATTCAGGCATTCACAATCCGCGTGACCAGGGCGCGGGTAAACTCGGCCGTGCCGGAGTGCCCTCCAACGTCCCCGGTTCTCACCTTGTCGACATTCAGGGTATCGCCGATGGCCGTGCGCAAGCGCGCCGACATCTCCGGTAACCGGCAGTGATCGAGCATCATTGCGGCCGCGAGCAACAGGGCAGTCGGATTGGCGACTCCCGTGCCGGCAATGTCGGGAGCAGACCCATGCACGGCTTCAAAAATGGCGGCGTCGATACCGATGTTGGCGCCCGGTGTCATGCCTAAGCCGCCGACCAGGCCGGCGACCAGATCGGACAGAATGTCGCCGAACAGATTGGTGGTCACCAATACGTCGAATTGCCAGGGGTTGAGCACCAGCTTCATGGCGCAGGCATCGATGATGACCGTATCGAGCGTAAAGCGCCCCTTGTACTTGCGTTCATAGAGCTGCTGTCCGGTCTCCAGAAATATCCCGGTCAGCGCCTTCATGATGTTGGCTTTGTGGACAATCGTCACTTTCTTGCGGCCGGTCGCGATGGCGTGCTCGAAGGCAAATTCCAGCACGCGCCGGCTTCCTTGGCGCGTATTTACGCCCGTCGCCATGGCGACCGCATGCGGATCGTCGCCGATCGGGATGTAGTGCTCGTGGCCGATATATAGGCCCTCGAGGTTTTCGCGAACGACGACTAAGTCGATGTTGTCGAAGCGGCCCCCCGGAATGAGTGTGCGGGCGGGGCGCAAATTCGCGTACAGATTGAACTCCTCCCGCAAGCGCACGTTCGACGATCGGTAGCCTCCGCCGGATGGAGTCTCGAGCGGCCCCTTGAGGGCCAGCCGAGTACGCCTGATGCTGTCGAGCGTCTTGGGCGGCAGAGGGTCACCAGCTTCTTTCACGCCCTGCAGGCCCGCAGCCTGCATGTCCCAGCGCAACGGAGCACCGAGGGCTTCGAGCGCGGCCAGCGTGGCATCCATTATTTCGGGGCCGATCCCATCCCCGGGGATCAGCGTGGCGGGAATCGGTGGCGGCATGAGCTAGGCTCTCGAGTGAACTGCGCAGGCGATTAGGATACTCGAAGTCGGTGACGGTAAACTGCGTGCTGTTGCGGGGGGTGCCTCTCATTACTAGCGACGATGTCATCGCGGCTACGCGCCTCTGGCTGGAAAGGGCGGTCATCGGACTCAATCTGTGTCCGTTTGCCGAGAGCGTGTATCGAAGCGATCGCGTGCGCTTTCGAGTCAGCGAGCAACGATCCGCGCCGGCGCTGCTGGATGATGTACGCTCGGAGCTGATGGAATTGCATTCGGCAGACCCATTGCGTTGCGAGACAACGCTTCTCATCCACCCCTGGGCGCTGACGGATTTCATCGAGTACAACGGCTTTCTCGAGATTTGCGATGCGGCGATCGCCGATCTGGGGCTTGAGGGCGAGCTGCAGATTGCCAGCTTTCATCCGCAGTACCGGTTCGCCGGAACCCAGTCCGAGGACATCGAGAACTACACCAACCGTTCGCCGCACCCGATGCTGCACCTACTGCGCGAAGCAAGCATCGCGCGCGCTGTCGCCGCGGCGCCGGACACCGGAGAGATATACCGCAACAATATTCGCACATTGCGCGGCTTGGGACATGCGGGATGGCAAGGGCTGTGGCGCTGCTAGGGATCGCTCAAGACCTTGCGCATCGGAATGAATTCAATGCTCTCACCGTGCCCAAGGTCGTATTGAACCCGTTGCGTTCCGACATAGCCGCGGGCCGCGTACAGCTTGACTCCGGGGAGAGTCGCCATAAGCTCCATTTGAGAAAAGCCGAACTGACGCGCTTCTTGCTCGCAGCGATCGAGCAGCAGTGATCCGATGCCGCGGCGCGCCTTGTCAGGGTCGACAAAAAAAGCACGAATCTTTGCCGCCTGCGTGCGCGGATCGAGCGTCGAGGAATCGCGGCCCGTTCGCGCATCGCCGCCGAAGAGCGTCGAGCGAAAGCTCCAGCCGCCGCAACCGACGGCCTTGCCGTCTTCTTCCACGATGAAATACGTCTGGTCAACGAGCAATTGGCTATCGATGCCGAATGCGCCTCGAAGTGCGCCTTCGACTTGCGACGGGCGGTAATCGTCCCTGCTCAAGACCCGAGCGGAGCGCGCGATCAGGTTCTCGAGCTGCGCAACATCGGCGAGCGTGGCCTTGCGTAGCGACAGCGCCATACGCCGGGATGCAGCGGCGTCTTGCACGCTAATTCGGCGCCGGGATGGTCTCTACGCCGTTGCGTCGATACACCATGCCGCCCTTCATGACGAAGCTGACGTGCTTGAATTGGTCGGGATCGTCGAGCGGATTGCCCGCTGTCGCCACCAAGTCCGCGTAGCGTCCGGCTTGGACGGATCCGACGCGATCCGCAGCGCCGAGCAGGTCCGCCGCGTTTCGCGTGGCCGCGAACAGGGCGGACATATGGATATGGCAGTCGATGAATCCCGGCATCACCGTGGCCGTCGATAGGTCGATGAGATCTGCGCCCGCCGCGGATACGAAGCCGGGCTCGACGGACAGGATTTTATCATCGCGCACCAATATTGAGACCTGCCGCCGTGGCGCGCCGGAGATTCCGTCGATCAATGTACCGGCGTGGATGAGCAGGTCCTTGGCTCCCGCAGCGGCTGCGCTGAATACGGCGACCAAGCAGAAGAGTGCTCGCCATCTTGAATTTAGTTTCATATATTAGTCCTGGGCACGTGCGGCGGATCGCAGCATGGCGAACGCGGCGTACGCGATCACCACGATCACCAGCCAGCGCAGGGCGGTCAGCGGCAGGCTCTTCACGATGTACGCCGCGATCAGCACTCCGACGACGCCGCCGAAAGCCAGGCCCAACGAGGGGCCCCAGGCGAAACGGCCGGTCTGAAAGAACCGCAAACTGGCAACCGGCTGAAGCATTGCGCACGCCCCCATCATGATCGGAAAAGCGGCGATCGGATGCATGCCCAGCAGCGCTAGGGTGATCATGCAGGGCGCGTACAAGCCGATTCCGACGCTCATGAGAGCACCCAGAACAAAATTGATCCCCACGGCCACGCCGAATTTCCACCCCGCGAGGCTCATGGCGATTCCTCCGCCCGGGAGCGCTCCCAAATTGATGGCCGCGAAGACCGTTCCGGCAATCAACAATGCGATCCCCATGGCGACCTGGATCGCGCGGCGAGGCAGGCGCGCGACCACACCCGCCCCGAGCCAGGCGCCGGCCGATGCGCTAGCGATCACGGTCACGAGCAGGACCGGGTCTACAACGATCGCGGTGACGAAGATCAACGATTCGGCGATCGCGGACGGCGTATGGCCGACGTTCAGGGTACCGGGGATCAGCTCGTCGGGTACCAGGTGCCGCAACTTGTAGATGGCCGTGGTGGGTGCGAAGGATCCTATCCCCAGCGCGTCGAAGAAATCCGTGACGAATCCGATGAGTATCTCGATGGGCCGCGGCCAGCGCACCTCCTTGCTGCGCGCGGCCGCGCGAATGCCGCCGTAAATAAAGGCAAGCGCGATCAATCCTAGGGCGACATAAAAGGCGACAAGCGCGGCGTTCATAGGGGGAATATACCCTTTGACGGGTGAGAGTATTCAGCTTGAAGTGGTTGACGTACACTCGACAAAGCGCGCGGCGGCTGCTGCCATCGAAAAAGTGCGGGGGGTTAATGAGAACAATTTTCCTGAAGGCGACGCTCGTCGCGATATCAGCGTTATCGGCGGCTTCGGTTGCATTTGCCGCGGATTACCCGACGCCGTTGCCGGCCGAGACTGTCCCCAAGGTTGAGACTTTACCGGCCCACTACCCGACGACGTGGGCGTTTCTCAATGTCACCGCCAATAGAATCGAGCTGCGAAATGTCGGCAGCGACGGGCGCGAGGTCAAGGGTGAACTGCAGGCGCGCGATTCGGCGACTCTGCTGGTGGCCGACAAGCGGCCGGAGATTTACGTTGCCGACACCGTCTGGTCTCGAGGCGTGCGCGGCACGCGGACCGATTTCATTACCGTGTACGACAAGCAGACGCTGAATGTCGTGGGCGAGATCGTACTGCCGGGGGCCAAGCGCGGACTGATTACGCCGATGGAAGGCATGTTCGCGTTCACCGACGACCAACGGATGGCGCTGGTGTTCAATTTCACTCCGGCCTCATCGGTCACGGTGGTGGATTTGGTGAAGCGCACAGTCCTCGGCGACGTGGATATCCCGGGCTGCTCGCTCGTCTACCCAAGCGGCGAGCGCGGCTTTTCGACCCTGTGCTCGAGCGGCTCCCTATTGAGCGTGCGGCTCGACGCCCACGGTGCGGTGTCGGGCCGCAGCGAATCGAAGGTGTTCAACCTGCTCGATACCGATCCGCTGTTCACTCAGTCGGCGGGAATCGGCGGCGTGCGCTACTTTCCGAGCTTACACGGCCGCGTGCAGCCGATCGACATGAGAACCGACGACGTCAAGATTCTCCCCGATTGGCCGCTGGTGTCGGCCGCGGATGCGACAGGAAACTGGCGGCCGAGCGGCTGGCAACTCATCGGCAGCGACGAGCAAAACTTGCTGTACGTGTTGATGCAACCCAATGCCCGTGAGGGAATGCACAAGAACCCCGGCACCGAAGTATGGGTGTTCAACGCCGCTTCCAAGACGCGCGTCAAAAGACTGCGACTGGTGAGACCCGGCTCGTCGATCGCGCTGACCCACAGCGCCGAGCCCCTGCTATTGGTGTGGGCGCAAGACCACCTCGATGTGTACGACCCGCGTGACGGCCGCTTGCTGCGCACCTTAGGGTTAGCGGGCATCCTCGCGCGGTTGCAAATCGAGCCGATGCGTTGACTATGAGTTCGGCATCCGCGCTCGGAGTGATGCAGTTGCTGGCAACTCAGTCAGGCGCGTTCATGGCGGCGCTGCTCATCGCTTCCTCGGCCCATAAGTTGATCCGGCGTGCGCACACCCAGGCGGTGGTGCAACAGTTCGCGGGCGTGCCGCAAGGATTGTCGGCCTATGCGGTTGCGGCGGTGTCGCTGGTCGAGATGCTCGCGGGTGTTCTCTTGATCGTCCCGGCGCAGCGCGCGACGGGCGCGGTGCTCGCGGCGCTCATCTGGGGCAGCTACCTGGGGCTGATCCTGCGCGCCATTGCCCAAGGCCGGCGCAACGTTGATTGCGGCTGTAGCTTCGGCGCGGCACAGCGTCCCCTGGGAGTCTATCAAGTGGCGCGCAACGCGGTGCTGTTGGGTCTCGCGACGGCGGTTGGTTTGGAGTCGGCGGCGAACGTCAGTGCCGCGGTGCCTGCCGCGCAGTTGCTGGGGGCCTTGACGTTCTTGGCATTGTACTTGGCAATCGATCAGGCGATGGCCTTGCAGCCGATGCGCTCTGGAGAAGCGCTATGAATTTCTTGGTGGCCTCGCAAATCTTGCTGTGGCTGGGATTGATGGTGTTGGCCTTGGTCTGCCTGGTGCTGGCGCGGCAGGTCGGCGTATTGCATCAGCGCCTCGCGCCGGCGGGAGCGCTGGCGCTGCCCCAGCCGCTGAAAGTTGGCGATCCGGCGCCGCAGCTGGCGGTGACCGCCCTGGACGGATCGACGTTGAAGCTCGGCGGCGTGCGCGACGGACGCAGTCAGTTGTTGTTGTTTCTGTCGCCCGATTGCGCGGTGTGCGAGGCTTTGTTGCCTGCGGTGCGTTCGGCGCAAGCGGCCGAACGCGAGTGGCTGGACGTCATTTTGGCCAGTGACGGCCAACTCGACCAGCATGTGGCGTTCGTGCGCGAGAAAGGTCTGGGAAAATTTCCCTACGTCCTGTCCGAGCACCTGGGGCGCAGCTACGGAGTTTCCAAGCTTCCGTACGCCGTGCTGATCGATGAGGCCGGTAAATTATCGTCGACCGGCCTGGTCAACACGCGGGAACATTTGGAAAGTCTATTCGTCGCCAAGGAAACCGGCATCAGCAGTATTCAGCAGTTTCTCAAGTTACGCGGGCAAAGGCGTGCATCGTCGGGAGAATGAGAATGGCCCAATTCGATCATTTGGCGGAAAAAATGCTTCGCGGCTTTGCGAGCCGCACCTCGCGGCGCAGCGTCTTCAGCGTGCTGGGCGGTTTTCTCGCCGGCGCCGCGACCCTGCCTCTGCTGCCGGTGGCGCGAGCGGCGGAGGGTGGGCCTGCCTCCAAGCCCGCGTTCAACCCCGAAGAGATGCCGCCGCTCGCCACCGGCAACCCGCAGGACCCCGGCGATCCATCGAAGTGCGATTACTGGCGTTACTGCGCCATCGATGGCTCGTTGTGCAACTGCTATGGCGGCACGGTCACCTCCTGTCCGCCCGGCACGGAAATGTCGCCGATTACCTGGATCGGGACCTGCCGCAATCCGGCCGACAAGCGCAACTACATCATTTCATACAACGATTGCTGCGGCGGCGTGGCGTGGGGACGCTGCGCCTGTCAGAACAACAAAGGCGACCGTCCGGTGGTGCGGCCGCAGAACAACAATGAGGTGACCTGGTGTTTCGGCACCGAGAGTCAGTCCTATACCTGCACGGTCTCGGTGATACTGGGTGTCGCGCTAGAGCAGAAATAGCATGATGTTGCCAATGCGTCTGTGCGCGGCTGCCGTGGCGATCGGCCTATTGTCGCTTGGCGGCGGTGCCTTCGGGCAAACGCCGCTGCCGGCCGGCGTCGACAATCCACAGCGCGCCTGGCAGGACTGGACCCTGAATTGTCAGGGATGCCATCGACCGGACGGCACGGGCACGTCGGCGACGGCACCAAGCCTTGCGGGCACGGTGGCCAAATTTCTCTGGGTTCTCGGCGGACGCGAGTACTTGGGCCGCGTGCCCGGGGTGGCGACCTCGGCGCTGTCGAGCGCTGATCTGGCCGAGGTGCTCAATTGGATGTTGTGGCGCTTCGACAAGGAGAACTTGCCGTCGAACTTCCAGCCGTATACGGCGGCCGAGGTGGGCCGGTTGCGCACTCAGCCATTGCGGCTCGAGGCAGCTCCGATGCGCGCCGACTTGTTGAAAAGAGCCGGCGAGTCCGGACGTCCGTGAAGCCGAATGACTCGCGAGACGAAGTTTTACTGACGACTTGTCCGCGCGATTGCTACGACACTTGCGGCATGCTGGTGCACAAGCGCGACGGCGTCGTCACGGCGGTTCGGGGCAATCCCGCGCATTCAGTCAGCCGCGGCGCGCTGTGCGGGAAATGCTCGACTGCATACAATCGCGAATGGCGCGACCCTAAATTCCGGTTGACTCAGCCCATGCGCCGCTCGGGCGCCAAGGGAGCGGGGCGCTTCGAATCCATTTCTTGGGAGACCGCGTTTAAGGAGATCGCGGGGCGGCTGCAGAAAATCGTCGCATCGCACGGCGCGCGCTCGATACTCAATGCCCATTACACGGGCACGATGTCGCTCCTAGCCGGCATGGCGCCAATGCGCTTTTTCAATCGATTGGGCGCGACGGAAGTCGCACCGGACACGATTTGCAATATGGCGGGGCACGTGGCGCTGCGCTACATGTACGGCACATCGGTCGATGGTTTCGATCCTCGAGCGGCAGAGGAGGCGGCCTGCATCGTGGTTTGGGGCGCCAATCCTCATGCGTCGGCGCCGCACGCCCATGAATACTGGCTGCCGGAGGCACGCGGCGAGGTAGTGGTCATCGACCCCATTCGTACGCCGACTGCCGCGCAGGCCGACATTCATTTGCAGCCGTTCCCCGGCAGCGACGCCGCATTGGCATTCGCTCTGTTGCACGTGATTCACCGCGAGGGCCTGATCGACTCCGATTTCATCGCGCATCATGTGCACGGCTGGGAAGAACTCGAGCCCATGCTTGCCGATTGCAGCCCTAAGTGGGCAACCGCCGTCACCGGGGTGCCCGCGGCGCTCATCGAGAAAGTCGCAGTGTTGTACGCGCGCGGTCCTTCTCTACTGTGGCTGGGCCAGGGCCTGCAGCGGCAGGTCACCGGCGGTAATGTCATGCGTGCCTGCGCGCTATTGCCGGCGGTGACCGGCAATCTATGCAAGCCGGGAGCAGGATTTTTGTACCTGAACGGCAATCTGCGCCAGCGGGGCATAGACGAGGAATACCTGGTCGGGGCGCATTTGTCCGCCGCCGGCGCAGCGCCTTCGTTAAGTCATATGGACCTTGTGCAAGTTCTGGAAGCTCCGGCGCGCTCCCGCGCGCTAGTCGTTTGGAATATGAATCCAATGGCATCCTGCCCACAGCAGTCGCGTTTGCGCCGAGCATTGCAGCGCGAAGACCTGCTGACCATCGTCCTCGACCTGTTCGCCACCGACACGACCGCGATGGCCGACTATGTACTGCCGGCGGCGAGCTTCCTGGAGTTCGACGACCTCATCGCCTCATATTTTCATTTGACCCTGTCCGCGCAAGTCAAGGTCATGGAGCCGGTGGGCAGCGCTTTGCCGAATCAGGAAATCTTTCGCCGCTTGGCCCGAGCCATGAACTTTACGGATTCGGAGCTGCAGGAAACCGACGCCCGGATGCTCGCAACCTTAATGGAGCGCAGCGGACTTGGGCTTGATTTTCAGTCACTCGCCGCGCGAGGGTCGATTTGGGTCCCTGATCAGACGGCCGTGCAATTCGCGGACCGCGTCTTTGCGACCCCGAGCGGCCGCATTGAGATTGCTTGCGCGCAGGCGCAGGCGGATGGATTGCCGCGACTTCCGCAATGCTGGAGCGATGCGCGCCCCACTGCGGGCCGCTTGCGCTTGCTGTCCCCGGCCAATGCATGGCTGCTCAATACCAGCTTCGGCAACGTGCGGCAAATCGGCGCGCGACTGGGCGAGGCCACGATCGCCCTGCATCCCGCGGATGCCGGGGAGCGGCAACTGTCGGACGGCGATCACGCCCTGGTGCACAACGAGTGCGGTCAACTGGAACTCCGGGTCGTGATCTCGGACGAGGTGCCGCGCGGCGTCGCCCTCACGCACAAGGGCCGCTGGCTATCGGCCGATGCGGCGAGCGCCAACGTCAACGTCTTGAATGCCGGGCGCAAGAGCGACATGGGAGAGAGCACGGCGGTGCACAGCGTGGAGGTCTCGGTCCGGGCGCGCTCCGCCGGCGTCAATTGACGGGCGCGCGATTGCGCGAATCACGCCCGTAGTAATCGGGATAGTCGGCGCTCAGGCCTTTGAAGCGGCGGTGCATCCAAAGATATTGCTCCGGCACGCGACGAATCTGCGCTTCCAGCAAGCCATTGAAGCGCGCCGCGTCTTGGGCCGCATCGACCCCGGGGAAGCCCTCGAGCGCCGGTCCGATGAAGACGCGATAGCCGGCGGTGCCGGGTAGACGCTCTGGAAAGTACGTCAACACGGCGGCGCCCGAGATGCGTGCCAATCGAGAGGTTGCGGTGGTGGTCGCGGCCGGAATTCCAAAAAAGTTCACCATGGCCGCGCCCTTGTTGCGATAGCTTTGATCCGGAGCGTACCAAACGGCTTCATTCTTCTTCAGCGCGCGAATCATGGCGCGAATGTCATCATGGGCTATCGGGTTGCCGTGGCGGCAGAAACTGGTGTACATGGTGTGCGACAGAAGGGCGTTTTTCGTCGGGCGATAAACCACATTGAGCGCAACGACAGTGCCCAGAATGCGGGTCGCAATCTCGATGGTGGTAAAATGGCCGCCGATCATGATGGCGCCGCGACCCTTGGCGAGCGCTGCTTGCAGATGATGCAGGCCGTGCACCTCTGCCAGCGCATGCACTTGCCGATCGCTGCTCCACCATGTGTTCGCGGTCTCGCAGAGCGCCATGCCGAGGCTTTCGCAGTGCCGATCGAGCAACGCCGCTCGCGCGGCGGCGGACCACTCAGGCATGCAAAGATCGATGTTGCGGCGGGCGATTCGCACATACGCAAGGGGCAGCCGGCGAATGAGGCCGCCCAACGCGAAGCCGACGCGCCGCTGCGCCGCAAACGGCAACAGCTCCAGGCTGCGCAAGACGAGGAGTCCCAGCCAAGTGAGCCAATACTTTGGGCCAAGAAGCGCTAGCCGCATCGCGATTGCGTGTGCGCGCCCGACGCTGCCGCCAGTCCCTGGGAACATGTCGGGAATATATTCATTGCTTCAGCGATTGCGATCCTTGGGGGCACCGTTTGGAGAATAGCCGCGTTGCCTAAGCGTTACCAGGCGTAATTGACGCGTCGCAGCATAGCCTCGGTCACCGATGAGCTGCCAGCACCATTATTCGTATTGCACGGTAAATTACTGTAATATCCGCGCCGGTTCGTGATTTCTACTTGGTCCGTTTCTGGTCACCGCGCCGCTCCGGCGTCACCTTGACCACAACCCACAAAGCAGGTTTCTTCGACCCAGGTGGCAGGCACTGTGCACATTGCATCGCAGTACGCACGCGTGACCAGCCGATAGTTTCTTTTATTTGGTAGGTATTCTTCACATGACGAAAATGTATGTTGGCAATCTCCCGTTCTCAATGGACGAGTCCGCGGTACGCGCATTATTCGAAAAGCATGGCGCCGTACAATCGGTTGCGCTGATCAATGATCGCGACACCGGTCGGCCCCGCGGTTTCGGCTTCGTTGAAATGGCAAGCGCGGACGCCGCGCGCGCCATGCAGGCTTTAAACGGTCACGATGTCGACGGGCGAGCGCTGAAGGTGAACGAGGCCCAGGAGCGCACCGGCGGCGGCGGCGGCGGCGGTGGCGGTGGCGGTGGTGGCTCGCGCGGTCCGAAGCGCTGGTAACTGCCTTTCGATCGAGCGAATACTGGGGCCGCAACGATGCGGCCCCAGTTGTTTGTCCGCTCGCGTGTCGAGCGAACAGGGTTTACCGTTGACCCAGGTTTGCCTATAATCGCGCCCCTCGGTGGGGGGCCCTTAGGTGGCTTTGGCCCCTGCGAACGGTCCTGAAGCGGATCGTTCGGAAGAACGCTTTGTTGGGAAATGGCCCCGAAGGGGCTTTTTCATTGAGTAAAGGGGGCCGATGGTCCCCTTTTTTGTTTGCGCCGATTGCCGATAGCCCGAGGGTATTGAGAAAAATGCGTGACGCCTTGATGCGCTTACTAGAGCCGCCTATCGAGGCGCTGGATTACGAGTTGGTCGATATCGAGTTTGCGCAAGCGGGGCGGGGCGGTGTTTTACGAATCTTTATCGACCGCCGCGCGAGTGAAGCCGGCCTGAGCGTCACGGTTGAGGATTGCGCGCGTGCGAGCCACGCGGTGAGCCAGGTGCTCGAGGCGGAGGATCCTATCAAGGGCCATTACACCCTGGAGGTATCTTCACCGGGGTTCGATCGGATCTTGCGCAAGCGCGAGCATTTCGAGCGGTTCCTCGGCGAGCGGATATTTGCGCAGATGAAGCTGCCCGTGGAGGGCAGGCGGCGGTTTGTCGGGGTATTGAAGTCGATTGCGGACGGCTCGATCGTGATCGAGGTGGACGGGCTCGAACATAGCCTGCCGTTGGAAGGAATTCAGAAAGCGAGGCTGAGGCCGGATTGAGCCGGATCAGTTGCATTAGGCGAGGCGCGGCGTAATCGCCGTAGCGACCAGGAGTGTTCGGTCTATGAACAAAGAAATTTTGATGGCGGTTGACGCAGTTTCCAATGAGAAAGGCGTCGATAAGGAAATCATTTTCGACGCCCTCGAAGCGGCGCTTGCATCGGCCGCGCGAAAGAAATACGGCGAGGAGCTGGATGTGCGTGTGTCGATCAACCGCAAGACGGGTGGATACGACACGTTCCGCCGTTGGAAGGTATTTGCCGACGATTCAACCGAGCTGGAGGTTCCTGACCGGGAGCTGCGCATGGACGATGCGCGTGAAATCGATAAGGATGTGGAGCCCGGCGGGTTTGTCGAGGAGCCCATGGAATCCGTTCCCTTCGGCCGTATTCTTGCGCAAACCGCGAAGCAGGTGATCGTGCAAAAGGTGCGCGAGGCCGAACGCGCCCAAGTCGTCGATGCCTATAAGGACCGCGCCGGGACGCTCGTCAGCGGTATCGTCAAGCGCGTGGATCGCAACGGCGTGTATGTAGACCTTGGCGCAAATGCCGAGGGCTTCATCGCGCGCGAGGAAATGATTCCGCGCGAACCGGTGCGTTCGCAGGACCGCATCAAGGCCTATTTGAAAGAGGTACGCACCGAGCCGCGCGGTCCCCAGCTGTTTTTGTCGCGCACCGCTCCTGAATTCCTGATCGAGCTTTTCAAGCTGGAAGTACCCGAGGTGGGCCAGGGCCTGATCAATATTCTGGCGGCTGCCCGCGATGCGGGTGTGCGCGCCAAGATCGCGGTGCGCAGCAACGATCCGCGCGTCGACCCGGTGGGCGCCTGCGTCGGCATGCGCGGCTCCCGGGTGCAGGCGGTGTCGAACGAGATTGCCGGCGAGCGAGTAGATATCATTCCCTTCGACGAGAACAATGCGCAGTTCGTCATCAATGCCATGGCTCCCGCCGAAGTAACCTCGATTGTGGTGGATGAAGACTCGCACGCGATGGATATCGCAGTTTCCGAGGACAAGCTTTCGCAGGCCATCGGCCGCGGCGGCCAGAACATCCGCCTGGCCAGCGAGTTGACGGGCTGGGAGCTGAACGTCATGAGCGAGTCGCAGGCCGAGGCCAAGAGCGAAACCGAATCTTTGGCGCTGCGCGAGACGTTCATGAAACAGCTCGATGTCGACGCCGACGTTGCGAGCATTTTGGTGCAGGAGGGATTTTCGACCATCGAGGAAATTGCCTATGTGCCGGCCAGTGAATTGAACGGTATCGAAGAATTCGACGAGGAAATCGTCAAGGAATTACGCACCCGCGCCCGCGACGTATTGCTGACGCAAGCGATTGCCAGCGAGGAGTCGATGGACGGGACGGAACCTGCCGCCGACTTGGTCGAAGTGGCGGGCGAGGCGTTGGCCAAAACCCTGGCTCGCAAGGGAATCCGCACGCGCGAAGATCTGGCCGATTTGGCCGTCGATGAGCTCATTGAGATTGGCAGCATCGAGGAGACGAAGGCCGCGGAATTGATCATGGACGCGCGCAAGCATTGGTTCGCGGAAGAAGCTAAGGTTTAGGAGCAAGTATGGCAGATGTAACCGTAGCCCAATTCGCCGAGGTGCTGAAGGTTCCCGTCGATCGCCTGCTGCAGCAGCTCGATCAGGCCGGGATCAAGGTCGACGGTGCGCAAGACATGATCAGCGANNCACGCTGCGGCGCAAATCGCAGTCGGAGTTGAAGCTGGCAAGTCCGCAAGGCCGCGCGCGGACGGTCAACGTCGAGGTACGCAGCAAGCGCACCTACGTGAAGCGCGAGGTCCTCGAAGACCAGGCCCGACATCAACAGGAAGAGATCGACCGGGCGCGCGAGTCCGAGGAGGCCGCCAAGGCGGCGGTGGAGCGCGCCGAGCATGAACGTCTGGAGCGCGAGCGCCTGGACCGCGAGCGTCTGGAGGAGGAGAGCCGCCGCCGCACGGATGAGGAAGTCCGCAAGCGGACGGCCGAAGAAGAGGCGCGCCGCCAAGCGGAAGTCCAAGCGCGAGAACTGGCCGAGCGCGAACGCAAGTCCGCCGCCGCCAAGCCGGGCAAAGCGACGCGTGAAGTCGTGGACGACAAGGCAACCCGCTACGGTCGACAGGAACTGCACATCGTCGGCGATGTAAGTTCACGCCACAAGAAGAAGAAATCGCGCGACGGACGGCGCCGCTCCGTCGGAGCGGACGCGGACACGAAGCATGGTTTCGAAATGCCGACCGCGCGAGTCGTGCGTGAAGTAGCCATCGGCGAGGCAATGACGGTCGGAGAGCTTGCGCAAAAAATGGCGGTCAAAGCCACCGAAGTCATCAAAGTCATGATGAATATGGGCGTAATGGCCACGATCAATCAAATGGTCGAGCAAGATACCGCCGTGCTGGTGGTCGAGGAGATGGGCCACACCGCCGTGCTGCGCAAGGACAATATCATCGAGGATGATCTGCAAGGCGAAGCAGACTCCTCGCTTGAGGTGCTGCCGCGTCCGCCGGTCGTGACNNCACGTCGATCATGGCAAGACCTCGTTGCTCGATTACATTCGACGCACCAAGGTGGCTGCGGGCGAGGCGGGCGGCATTACGCAACATATCGGCGCCTATCACGTGGAAACGGCCAAGGGCATGGTGACCTTTCTCGATACGCCCGGCCATGCGGCGTTTACTTCGATGCGTGCGCGCGGCGCGCAGGTTACCGATATCGTGATCTTGGTCGTAGGCGCGGATGATGGGGTCATGCCGCAAACCATCGAAGCCTTGCAGCATGCGCAAGCGGCCAAAGTGCCGATCGTCGTGGCACTCAACAAGATGGATAAACCCGAAGCGGATGCGGAGAAGGTCAAACAGGAACTGACCAAATACGGCGTGATTCCCGAGGAATGGGGCGGGGAGACTATCTTTGTGCCGGTATCGGCGCGTACCGGCCAGGGCGTCGACCAATTGCTGGAAAGCATTCTGCTCCAAGCCGAAGTACTCGAATTGAAGGCACCGACCGCAGGGCTGGCCGCAGGGTATGTGATCGAGTCGAGCCTCGAGAAGGGCCGCGGTGCGGTTGCGACGGTGCTCGTGCTGCGCGGCACGCTGAAGCTCGGCGACCCGTTGCTGATCGGCCAGGAATTCGGCCGGGTGCGAGCGCTGTTCGACGAGGCGGGACATCCCGTGGAGTCCGCGGGCCCCTCGATTCCCGTCGTGGTATTGGGTCTGTCCGGCGCGCCGAATGCGGGCGATGAATTGTTGGTGGTCGAGAGCGAGCGCAAGGCTCGCGAAGTCGCCATGCATCGGCAGTCCAAATCGCGCGACGTCAAGCTCGCGCAGAAGAGCGCGAACATGCAGGACGTGTTCTCGAGCATGGGCGAGAGCAAGGCGGATTTGGTGCAGCTCTTGGTCAAGGCGGACGTGCAGGGAAGCGCGGAGGCGCTGCGCGACGCGCTGAACGGACTGTCGACCGGAGAAGTCGCCGTCAACATAGTGGCGTCCGGGGTCGGCGGCCTCACCGAATCCGACGTCACGCTGGCCGCCGCGTCCAAAGCCCGGATCATTGCTTTCAACGTGCGCGGCGACGCGGCGGCGCGCGCCGCCATCAAGGACCATGGCGTCGATGTTCGCTATTACAGCATTATCTACGAGGCAATCGACGATATCCGGGCGGTGCTCACCGGGATGCTGGCGCCGGAGGTCAAAGAACAGATCGTCGGCCTCGCGGAAGTGCGCAGCGTATTCCGTTCAAGCAAATTCGGCACGGTTGCCGGTTGCATGGTCATCGACGGATATGTCCGGCGCAACTTCCCGATACGCGTATTGCGCGACAACGTCGTCATATTCGAAGGCGCGCTGGAGTCCTTGAAGCGCTTCAAGGACGACGTCACCGAAGTGCGCGCCGGTACCGAATGCGGCATCGGTGTGAAAAACTACAATGACGTGCATGAAGGCGACCAGATCGAATGTTATTCGCGAGTGGAGGTGGCGCGCACGCTGTAGCGTCGCGCGTTCGCAAGGCCATGGCGAAGGACAATCCACGGGCCCGGCGCCTGGGTGAACAGATCCAACGCGAGCTGGGAGATCTGCTGCGGCGCGATGTCAAGGATGAGCGCATCGGCAACGTGACGATTACCGAGGTCCAGGTGACCGGCGATTTGCGCGCGGCGCGAGTCTACTACCTCGTGTTCGGCAAGGAAGGGCCCGATGCGAACGTCCAGCGCGGCTTGCAGAGCGCCGCGGGATTCTTGCGCAACGCGCTATCGCGCTCGCTGATGATTCGCTATACCCCGACGTTGAGCTTTGAACTCGATACATCGATCGAGCATGGCGTGCGCTTGACGAAGCTGATCGATTCGGTGAACAAGCCCGCGCACGGGAGCGAACGCAGCAGCGGCGATGCGAGCGGCGAGGACCACGTGATCGATTCGGGCGACCCCGGCCGCAAGGCGGAGTAATGCTCACCGACATTCACGGGATCGTACTTCTAGACAAGCCGCTGGGCTTGAGCTCCGCCGGCGCAGTGGCGCGCATCAAGCGATTGTTCGAGGCGCGCAAAGCGGGCCACACCGGATCTCTCGATCCGCTCGCATCGGGGCTGCTGCCCATATGCTTCGGCGAAGCCACCAAGTTCGGCGCACAGCTGCTGGAGGCCGATAAGACGTATCGGGTTTCGGTTCGCCTGGGCGAACGCACGCCGAGCGCCGATCTAGAGACCGACGTGATCGAAAAGCGGGAGCTGCAGCCCTTCTCCAGGCAGCAATTGCAGCTCGCACTCGCGGCGTTTCCACGCGAGTACGCTCAGGTGCCCCCGATGCATTCGGCAATCAAGCAGGACGGCAAGCCTCTGTACGAATATGCGCGCGCCGGCGTTACGCGGGAGCGCGCGCCGCGAGTCATTGCGATTCGCGAAATGAGCCTGCTCGATTGGCGCTCGCCTGATATGTGTTTCGATGTGCGCTGCACGAAGGGCACCTACATCCGGGTGCTGGCGGAGGATTTGGCGGCACAATTGGGAACTATCGCGCATTTGGTGGGACTACGCCGTATTGGAGTCGCGCCGTTCGCGGCGGAGCAGCAGTGGACCTTCGAGACTTTGGAGGCCATGAGCCTCGAGCAACGTCGAGAAGTGATGCTCCCCGTCGATGCCGCGCTGACGGACTGGCGGCGATTGGATTTGCCCGCGGGCGGAGTAAATGCTTTTCGCCAGGGGCAGGCTGTGTCGATCCCGGCCGATCTACCGGGAACGGTGCGTATCTATGCGGCCGGCTTGGGATTTCTGGGATTGGGGGCAATTGGGCCGGCCGGGCGCTTGGTGCCGCTGCGACTTATTTCCTCAGCTTAATTCCCACGGCCACGAATCCTTAGCTTGAGGGCAAGTGCCGCGACGCGTACAATGCGCGCCTTCTTAAATGGTCTAAGTTATTGATTGAGGTTTGATTTCAATGCCACTCACTCGCGAAGAAAAGACGGGCGTCGTCGGTAAATTCCAGCGCAGCGCGCAAGATACCGGCTCCCCCGAAGTTCAAATTGCCTTGTTGTCCGAGCGCATCAATGGCTTGAGCCAGCACTTTACCACGCACAAAGCCGACCACGCCTCGCGCCGCGGACTGCTCAAGATGGTCAATCAGCGCCGTAAGCTGCTCGATTATCTCAAGAGCAGGATTCCGGACAAGTACACGCAATTGGTCGAACGCTTAGGGTTACGCCGCTGACAGGCGCCGCCGCAGGCCGAATGGCGGCCTGCGTCTATTCAATTCCATTATGAGAAGGGGCTCTAAGTGAGCGCTAGCAAAAAAAGCTTTAAGTATGGCGACCACACGGTCACGATTGAGACCGGCGAACTCGCTCGTCAGGCCGACGGCGCGGTGCTCGTCACCATGAGCGAGACAGTGGTGCTCGTCACCGCCGTGGGCCTGAAGAAGGCAACTCCCGGCCGAGATTTCTTTCCTCTCACGGTCAACTACCAAGAAAAGACTTACGCGGCCGGGCGTATTCCCGGAGGTTTTTTCAAGCGCGAAGGGCGCCCCACCGAGAAAGAAACGCTCACTTCCCGGCTGATCGACCGTCCGATACGTCCTTTGTTTCCGGAAGGGTTCATCAATGACGTGCAAGTGGTCGCCAACGTTCTGTCGGTGAATTCCGAAGTCGATCCGGACATTGCAGCGTTGCTCGGCGCCTCCGCGGCATTGGCTATTTCCGGAATGCCGTTCATGGGGCCGATCGGCGCGGCGCGCGTCGGTTACATCGACCGCAAATACGTCCTCAATCCAACCGCCGCGCAATTGGCGACCTCCAAACTCGATCTCGTCGTCGCCGGAACCACGGAAGGCGTGCTGATGGTGGAGTCCGAGGCGGCGGGCTTGGACGAGGATGTGATGCTGGGTGCCGTCATGTTCGGTCATGAGCAGATGCAGGTGGCGATCAAGGCGATTAACGAACTTGCGGCGCAGGCCGGCAAGGCAAAGTGGACCTGGACCGCCCCGGAAGCGAATACCGCCCTCAAGGATGCGGTGGGCGCGCTGGCCGAAAAGAATCTCGTAGCAGCCTATGCATTGACCGAAAAGCAGCAGCGCCATGCCAAAATCAGCGAAATCAAGAGCTCGGTGCTCGAGGCGCTGGCAAAGGGCGAGGCTCCTAAGTTCACAGCGGATCAGGTCGGCGGCGAATTCTTCAATCTGGAATACCGGCTGGTTCGCGAGCGGATCCTGGATGGACATCCACGAATCGATGGGCGCGACTCGAAGACCGTGCGTGCGATCAATGTACGCACCGGCGTATTGGCGCGAACCCACGGTTCTGCCCTTTTTACCCGGGGCGAGACTCAGGCGCTGGTGGTGACCACGCTGGGGACCGGCCGCGATGCTCAGATCATCGACGGCTTGACCGGCGAGCGCAAAGAGCCGTTCATGCTGCACTACAACTTTCCGCCGTTCAGCGTCGGGGAGACCGGCATGATGGGTTCGCCGAAACGGCGCGAGATCGGCCACGGCAACTTGGCCAAGCGCGGCGTCAAAGCCGTCATGCCGGGCGTCGACAAATTCCCTTACGTCATTCGCGTGGTATCGGAGATTCTCGAATCTAACGGTTCGAGCTCGATGGCGTCCGTCTGCGGCACCAGCCTTGCGTTGATGGACGCGGGGGTGCCGATCAAAGCGCCGGTGGCGGGTGTCGCGATGGGTCTGGTCAAGGAAGGGTCTCGTTTTCAGGTGCTGACCGACATATTGGGAGATGAGGACCATCTTGGCGACATGGATTTCAAGGTGNNGAGCATCACGCGCGAAATCATGAAAGTGGCATTGGATCAAGCTCGCAACGGCCGCCTGCACATCCTCGGCGAGATGAACAAGGTGCTCTCCAAGCCACGCGAGAACATGTCCGAATGGGCCCCCACGATCATCACTTTGAAGATCGATCCGGAGAAGATCCGCGACGTGATCGGCAAGG
>PKXS01000002.1:0-47369 GCA_003132425.1 Gammaproteobacteria bacterium
AGGACAGCAAGAGTTATTACGTGACGATAAAAGAACTCAATGGCATGGGGAACGAGGCTTACGCCAAGCGGCTGCGGGTAGCGGGCAATGTGGTGGCGGGGTCGATCAAGCGGTCGGGAACGCGGGTCGATTTCATGCTGAAGGAAAATGACCTGACGCTGCCGGTTTCGTATACGGGGACGGAGGCGCCTCCGGACACTTTTAAGGATGATTCGCAAGCTTTGGCCGATGGCAGTTTTGGACGCGATGGCGTTTTCCATGCCAAGGGACTACAGGCTAAGTGCGCTTCGAAGTACGCGCCACAGCCGGGGCAGCCGGGAGTTACGCCCGCTCCTGCTAAGAGCATGTCGCAGAATCAGGGCTCGGTGAGCCCGAGTGCTGGGTCGAGCGGGATGGCGAACTAGTAGGGTGTCGCGAAAATTCGCGGCATAACCACCGGGGCCATTACCACTCACTTGAAGCGCGTTGGTGGTGTGAACAAAATACATAGGTCCTTCGCTTCGCTCAGGATGACAGTCGGAGTTTTATTGCGAACTTGCGGGACGGGACACTAGCTTTTATTCACTGGACCTGATCTAAGGCGGTTGCATGAAGTGGTCAGTGAATTCTCCAGGCAACTCCGATACATTTATTCCACATTCCCTTGACTGAAACCGCGACCGCCAACGTCATCACTATCACAAATCTCATCAAGCAGTTTGGACGCTTTGCGGCTTTGCGCGGCGTCTCTGCGGAATTTTCTGGCGGAAAGCTTTACGCCATTCTGGGCGATAACGGCGCGGGCAAGACTACTTTGCTGCGGACGCTTGCGGGGCTCAACCGGCCTTCGAGCGGGCGGATCTCGATTCTTGGCTCGGAGCTTGGCTCGGACACATTTCGCGACATTTGCGGGCAGGTGGGGTACATGGCGCATCCTTCGCTGCTCTATGACGAGATGAGCGGGATGGAGAACCTTGCTTATTTTGCGCGGCTGTATGGCATCACGAGCGGTGCGCGGTGCGCGGAGGTGATTCAGGCGGTGGGGCTTGATCCGGAGCTGGCGCGGCCGGTGGGGCAATATTCGCAAGGGATGCGGCAGCGGATGTCGCTGGCTCGGGCATTGCTGAATGATCCGAAGATTCTGCTGCTTGATGAGCCGTTTTCTAATGTGGATTTGAATTCGGCGGGAGAGATGGTGCGGCTGCTGGCGCGGACGCGGGATGCGGGGAAGACAATCTTTGTTGTGACGCATCAGGCGGCGCTGCTGGAGGGCGCGGCGGATGAGTTTGTGTGGATGGAATTTGGCAAGATTATCGGGCGGACGCGGGAACTGAAACGGCCGGCGGTTGCGGAGGAAAACGGCCTGTGAGCGCGCCTTCCGGCATCACTCGCGTCACCTTGCTAAAAGACCTGCGACTGGAGTGGCGGTCGAAGGACGCGATCAACTCGATGCTGTTTTTTTCTTTGCTGGTGGTGGTGGTGTTCAGCTTTTCGTTTGATCCGAGCGCGGAAGAATCGCGGCAGATTGCGGGCGGGCTGATCTGGGTGGCGTTTTTGTTTGCGGCTGTGGTGGCACTGAATCAGACTTGGGCGCGCGAGATTCGCAATCAGGTGCTGGATGCTTATAGGGTATCGCCGGCTCCGGCGAACTCACTTTTTGTGGCGAAGGTGCTGGGGAATTTTGTTTTTGTGAGCGTGCTGGAGGCGCTGATGACTCCGCTGTTTATTGCGTTTTATCGGCTGCGGTCGATTGGTCCGGCGTGGCAACTGTTGGTAGTTGCGATGCTGGGGACTTGGGCGCTGGTGGTGAATGGAACTTTTTTTGCGGCGATGTCGCTGCGGACGCGCAGCCGCGAGATCATGCTGCCGCTGCTGCTGTTTCCGATTTCGATTCCGGCGATTCTGGCGATGGTGCAGGCGACGACTGCGATATTGAATGGCGAAGGGGCGAGGTTCTGGATGACATTGCTTATGACGTACGATCTGGTGTTTACTACGGTGTGCCTGCTTTTGTTTGAAACTGTGTTGAACGCGGAGTGACGAAAGAAGCTGGTCCGCGGTTTGAAGCATGGACCTCAGGGGCTAAAGCCCCTTGATTTATTGGTTGGACGGCACGGCTGAAGCCGTGCCCTACCCAAAGGAAGAAATCTATCCCAGAAAAGCATTCCCAGAAAGAAAGCGGTCCCTTGAAAAAAGCGTTTCCCATTTTTGGCGTGGTCACTGCGGTTTTGCTGGTTTATGCGCTTTACATGGCTTTGATTGGGGCTCCTACCGAGCAGACCATGGGGAATGTGCAACGAATTTTTTATTACCACGTGCCTTCGGCCTTGATCGGGTTCACGCTTTTTTTCGTCAATTTCGGAGCCTCGATTTTCTATCTGATCAAACGTAAGCCGGCGGCGGATATCGTTGCGCTGGTCACTGCCGAGGTGGGCGTCATCTTCTTGACGGTCAATTTGGTGACGGGGCCGATCTGGGCGCGGCCGGTTTGGGGCATCTGGTGGACTTGGGATATGCGGCTGACGTCGACGCTCGTCTTGTGGCTGATTTATGTCAGCTATCTTTTTTTGCGGCGCTTTTCATCGAGCGGAGAGACGCCTACTCTGGCTGCCGCTTTGGCCGTTCTGGGGGCGCTGTGCGTGCCGTTTGTTTATTTTTCGATCTGGTTCTTTCGCACGCAGCATCCGCAGCCGGTGATTGGTGGAGGGGGATCGATTGATCCGCGGATGCTACACGTGCTGCTGATTAACTGGCTGGCGTTTTCCTGCTTTGCGTTTCTGGTGTGCTGGTCACGGTATCGACTGGAAGTGCTGCAGCGCGAGGTTGACGAGGCACATGCGCTGGAATCGCTGATGGCGCCGCGCGGGAGTGTGCGATGAGGTTCGTTTGGATCGGGAGCATCGAATGAGGTACGCTCGATGAAAGGCAATAACGCCTACCTTTTTGCCGCCTATGCGGTTACGTGGATCATCCACATCACTTATCTGGCGACGATCGTGTCGCGCTATTCGCGGCTGAAGCGGGAGATCGGGAACCTCAGGAAAGGCAGGTGACAGGTCGCAGGTGACAGGGCCTGGAGTCTGGTGGCATTTGCGGGAAATTCGCAGCCTCGCGACCGGGGGCGATTATCCTCTATAGTGTCGAGAAAATACATAGGTCCTTCGCTTCGCTCAGGATGACAATCGGAGTTTCGATGGATGACAATCAGAGTTCCGGTGCGAACTTGCGCGACGGGACATTCTCCATGTGCAAGTTTTTCCTGCTACCTGTTTTCCTGTCATCTGTCACCTGATTCTTGCCCTTACAACCATTTCGCTGGCTTTCGGCTTCTCACTATCCGGCCCACACACTCTATCCCGGCTTGACAGCGTATCTGTTGGATGTAAAAGTATTTGTTTGGTTCAATCCTAATTTTGGTGACAGGTACGCATCCGCTCCCTTGGGCGTCGAGCCGCAGCGGTGTTGGTGTGCCAGTCGTTTCTTCAACCCATGAAATTGGGAACTTGGAGGAGCTTAGTGAATAGGAATTACCCTGTGTCGGTAGGAGGTTCGGTGAGAAGTTCGGTGACAGAGAAGAAGCGCAGAACAGGCAACGGGCTGGCAGTCATATTCCTGGCGACGGCTCTATTGGCTATCGCGGGCATCGCATTTCATTTTGGAAGCTCACTCTCTGCCGCCAAGGCTAGCGGGTCGCATGCCGTCGGCTCGCAGGTTGCTGACCGGGAGGCGCTGGCGGCGAAGTCGCTGTCAGTGCCGCTGGTGTTTGAACCGAATCAGGGCCAGACTGCTGCTCCGGTTAAGTTCGTCGCGCATGGCGCCGGCTACGGGTTATTTCTGACGTCGGACGAAGCGGTGCTGGCATTGCAGGGTGCGGCAATCAAGAATCAGCACTCAGCATTCAGTTCTCAGTCGTCGGCTCCCAGTTCTCAGCGTGCTCCCGGTTCGGTGATTCGGATGCGGCTGGAGGGGGCAAATTCGTCGGCTCGCGTTTCCGGCAGCGCGCCGTTGCCGGGCAGAACCAGCTACATCATCGGCAATAATCCTGCGAAGTGGCATCGCGACGTGCCGCAATTTGGGGGGGTGGAGTATGCGAGCGTGTATCGCGGCGTGGACCTGGTTTATTACGGCAATCAAGGGCAGCTTGAGTATGACTTTCGGGTGGCGCCGGGCGCCGATCCGAATCAGATTGCGTTGAATTTTCAGGGAGCCTCGGCGCGCATCATAAAAGATGATTCGGAAGGTGGCTCGGGCGATCTGGTGCTGACGACCGCCTCGGGAGAAGTTCGCTTCCATGCTCCTCGCGTTTATCAGCCGGCTACGACGGCATCGGGAGAATCGGCGGGCAGCGGCGAGACGGAGGTTCAAGGGAGTTTTCGCCAACTGGCCAACAATAAAATTGGCTTCGCTATTGGCGACTACGATCACAGCCGCGAACTGGTGATCGACCCTACGCTGAGCTATTCGACGTTTCTTGGCGGCACGGCCGGTATTGAAGGGCCGAGCGGGCTGGCCATCCCGGGGCAGTTAATCCCGTGGAATGTAATCTCCGTCGCAGTCGATCCCGCTTTGAATATTTATCTGGCGGGGTCGACTACGTCGACGAATTTTCCGATTACGACGGGAACGGACGTTACGGCGGGCGCGCAGAATATTTTTATTTCCAAGATTTATCCGCTGAGCACAGGAAGCGCGCAGCTTATTTATTCGATCATTCTGGGCGGCACGGACACGACTGAAGTTGATACGCTGGCGGGAATCGTCGTCGATCAGCATGAGAATATCTATGTTGCGGGTTCGACGTACTCGGCGACTTTGAACTCGGCGACTTTTCCGACGAATGGAACGAATGCTCCGTTTCAGGCTGCGCCGGTGGTAGCCGGGACGCACGGATTCCTCAGCGCGTTTACCGTTTCGAGCTCGGGCTCGACACCATACACTCTGGCCTACTCCACTTATCTCTCGGGCAACGGGACCGATATCGTCACAGGGTTGGCGGTCGACCTCAACCAGAACGCTTATGTGACGGGCAATACTACCTCCAGCAATCCGGCCACTTCGGTAAACGGCTTCCCCGCCAACCCCAACGGTTATCAGCTGGTGTCGAACTCTCCCGGGAATCCACAGTTTTTTGCCAGCAAAATCAGCACCACTGCCGGTAGCACCGGCGCGCTGAGCATGCTCTACTCCACCTATTTTGGCGGCGCATTTCCGTCGGCGGCGACGAACGTGGCGATCATTGCCAACGGTGGCGGAGCCGCGGTGGATCTTGGCAACAACATGTACATCACAGGGACTACCAACATGGTGTACGCGGTTCCGACCGAGTCGGGCTTGGCGCCGTTTCCGCTTCTGAACGCGCAGCAGACTTGTCTGAACCAGCCCGGAGGGACGAGTTGCACTCCGCAAAACGCGACGTCGGTTACGGACGGATTCGTCGCCAAGATCGACCCGAGCCTCGATGGCTCGCAATCTCTCGTTTACTCGACTTATATAGGCGGCAGCGGCACCGATACCGGCCTCGGAATCGCCGTGGACACTGCCGGGAACGCGTGGGTTGCGGGTTCGACGAATTCGAGCGATTGGAATTCCACCCTCACCCAGGTCTTTCAGCCCGCCTATGCCGGCAGCGCGTCTACTAGTAATGGATATGTGGCCGAGTTAGTCAACTCGAATGGATTGAGTTTCCCGCTCAACTACTTTACTTACCTGGGCGGCACCGGGCCGGACAGCGCTTTAGCGATTCAGGTGGATTCGGTGGATGGGGTTCACGTGGCGGGCTACACGGAGTCTCCCAACTTCCCGTCTCTCAATCCGCTGCCCGTGCCGGGCGGCAACTGCGCTGGCGCGAGTCCCAGCGTGCCCTATGCATTCGTGACCCTGATCGAAACCAGCTTGCCGGGGCAGGCCGCTGGCGATTACTCGACGTGTCTCGGTGGCAGCGGGTTAACGCAGGGCACGGGAATCGCGATCGACAACTTGGCCGCGAGCTATGTGGCGGGCACAACGCAGGCGGCAAATTATCCGCTGATGAATCCATATCAGCAACAGCTGAACGGCTCGCAGAATGCTTTCGTGAGCAGGCTCGGCGGCCAGAGTACGCTGCAGATGACGGCGACCGCGTCTCCCAGCCCGGTCAACGCCGGGCAACAGGCGACATTTACGTTCAACATCACTAACACTTCGGGCGACAATGCAACCAATGTAACCTTCATCGCCACCATTCCCAGCACTGGGCTGCTAACGACTTCGCAGGCGCTGGTCGCCGGTGGGTTGGGAACTTGTAACCCAGTCCAGGGAACGACCATCCTTTGCGTCATTCCGACGCTGGCGGCGGGAGCTTCGGCACAGGTCGAAGTGGAAGTGACAGCGAACGCCACCACTTTTCCTCCGGTTATCCAGATGACGGTGTATGGAGTCGCCAGCGCGAATGGCAATTCGTTGCCAGTGTCGCAATCTGCGACTGTCCAAGTCGTGGACTTCACGGTCAGCTGCTCGACGACAACTCCTGAAATTAGCGCGGGGGATACGGCGGCGATCCAGGTGGTGTTTCAACCCGCTCCGACGAATGATGGGTTCCCTTACATCGCCACCATCACGCCGAGCGACACCATCTCGCCTTCGATGGTGACGTCGCCGACACCAACGTTTAACCCCATCAACGTGCCGATGACAGGGCAGACTTCGGGAAGCACGACGTTGAGTATTGGCACGGTGGCGCGTCCGGTGAATAGCGGCAGCTTGTTGCGGCGCGGTTCGTTTTACGCATCGTTCTACGCAACATGGTTGCCGATTGGAGGGGTGAGCCTGATTGGGCTGGGTATCGGGGCGGGACGCAAGCGGCGACGCTGGTTGATGGGAGCTGTGCTTGGCCTAGTTGCGGGCGTAATCCTGCTGCTGCCGAGTTGCGGATCGAACAGCAACGTTGCCACCAGCACCGGCGGGACGCTGGCGGGCACCTACATTATTACGATTGAGGGCTCGGCAGGGACGGGGTCATCGCATAGCTGCCCGGTAACTTTGACTGTGAACTGATAGAAGTAGTTTGGTTATGAGCCTCCGCTGCGGCGGAGGCTTTTTTCTTTGGCGGATGCGGAATCGAGGTCGATTACACAAGCTCGAAGCCGGGAAGTCGGAGTGCCTTTCGGTCAAACGTCAGGGTGCGAGTACATCCTGCGCGCGTTCCGAGTTCTGCGATTAGAGCGTCCGGGAATGATCCGCGCCCCTGTTTCAGCGCAACCATGGCAGTAAAAACCTCCTGCTCGTTTTCGATCGCCAGAACCTCGACCTGCAACAGGCGCTCGACAGTGGTTGCGATCTCCTGAGCTGTCAGACCATAAGCGCGATCGAGTACCCATACGGTCTCGACCATTGCCACAACGCTGACAAAGCCAGGATTCTTCGGTGTCAAACGGCGTTCAAGAATCTGCGTGGCCTTGACTGACTGTACAGGGTCGTCCTGGGTGAGATAGCGTACGAGGACGTTGGTATCGAGCCCGATCATCGGTGTCGGCGCCGCGGATTTCGACTCAAAGCGCCGTCGGCAATCGCTGCGGTCATCTGCTCGGTAGTCACAGGCCGGGCATTCCGGGATTTGACCATACCGCGAATCGCTGAAGCGGAGAGCTTCGGCAACAAAACTACGCTGCCATCGGGATGCACGAAGAACTTAACGCGATCGCCCGGCTGCAGCCCAAGATGTTCACGGATAGGCTTCGGGATGGTCGCCTGGCCCTTGACGGTGATCGCGGATTCCATTTTCCCCTCCATTACATATCAGGAACAGTAATACCACGACCGAGTCTGCACGTCAAGGGAAGCAATTCACCCACAGTTCTGCACCCCAAGACAGCGCGTCCTCTTGCCTTTTTACACTATTGCTAAGGCGCGGATTTCTAAGTCCGTGGAAACAGGCGTAATGCAGTTCTTGACAATATTCCATATTGCGATATTCTTATCGCGATCTGCTATATATGACGCTGGGCGAAAAAATTCGCTATCTGCGCGAGGTGGAAGGTTCGCTGCGCGGGCTCAATCGCCCGCTCACGCAGCAGGAGTTGATGAAGGGCATCAAGGCCGAGACGGGGAAGACGATTAGCCAGTCGTACCTGTCGCAGATCGAGGGCGGCAAGCGGCCGCACATGACGCAATCGTCGCGCACTTTGCTGGCGCGATTTTTTAAGGTGCATCCGGGATTTCTGGTGGACGACCCGGAGGGCTATCACGCGGAGCTTACCTCGGACTTGCGCACGACGGAGGGGCAACTCGATGTGTGGCTGCTGCAGGGCTCGGAGCGGTTTGCCAACGATCCGGAGGTGAGTGAGGTGCTGATCAAGCTGGCGCGCGATAAAGACACTCGGCGATGCCTGCTGTTGCTGGGCGAGATTCTGAATACGCTGGGCCTGGCGGATCACCTCTTTGAAGCGCTGCGTCCGGATCTGGCGCACGTTGCGGGCGGTGCGCGCGCGAAGGCGGCAATTGCGAGGCGAAGCTTATGACTTGGGCAGACTTTTATTTGACGTGTTTCGCCGTCGGCTTTCTGCTGAGCGCGATTTCGTTTGTTGCCGGCGGAATGCGCTGGCACCTGCATCTTCCGCATTTTCCGGGCGGACATGCGGTGGGCGGACATGGTTCAGGCGGGCACGTTGGGAGCGGGCACGTTGGGAGCGGGCACGCTGCCGCAGCGGGAAGTAATAGCCCAGGGGCGCGCTCCGGTCGCGAGGCGGCGATGTCGCCGTTCAACTTCGTTACCTTGACGGCGTTTCTCGCGTGGTTTGGAGGGACGGGCTTTTTGATCACGCGTTTCTCGAGCGTGTGGTTCGCGCTCGGATTGATGATTGCGCTGGCGGCCGGACTCTTCGGCGCGGGCATCGTTTTTTTGTTTCTCACACGCGTGCTGATTTCGCGCGAGGAGAACATGGACGCAGCGGACTACGAGATGGTCGGCGTGCTGGGGCGAATCTCGATGCCCATACGCGAAAACGGCACGGGGGAAATTATTTATTCGCAAGCGGGAACGCGGCGCACCTGCGGGGCGCGCAGCGACAACGGCGGCGCGCTCGAAAAAGGTGCGGAGATCATGGTGGCTCGCTACGAGAAGGGCATCGCTTACGTTAAACGCTGGGAGGAAGTTAGCGGGGAGTAGAAGCAGGTTTCAAGGTTTCATGGTCGGGAGCTTCAGTTTCAAGGAGCGTTTTGCTTCTGCTTTTCCTTGAAACTTTGAAACCTGGATTTTCTATGCATCGTCGACTCTTCCAATTCGCGGTCGTTTTGCTGTGGTTGGCTCTGCCGCTGGTCGCAGTACAGTACACGCAAGTTTGGGACCAGTTGCCGTTTCGGGTTGCCACGCATTTCAACGCAGCAGGACAAGCGAATGGCTGGATGACGCGCGTGGAAGCGGTGGACTTTGGCGTTGGATTCGTGGCGTTTCTGTTGGTTATATTCACGGCGCTTCTGCTTTATAACGCGCGCAACCGCGTCGACGCATTTTCCTGGGCGGCGCTGGGGTTCTGCGCTCTCGTCCTCGGAGTGATGGTCGAGGTGAATCGCGGCATCGTGAACTACAACCTGCACGATTCGCCACTGCAATTGGGAGGGATGCTGATTGCGCTGCCGATTGCGGCGATTTTGCTGATCGCGGTTTACGTTGTCTCCAGGCGCGAACCGGCGCTTGCTTCTAGCGGACCTTTGTCTGCCGATCTTCTGGTCGAAGAGACGCACTCGGGACGATCGATGGCGTTGTTCATCTTTCTGGCTCTGATCGGACTCGTGATCACTGCGTCGATGGTTGCGGCGCCGGCCTTGCGTCTTTCACTGGCGCTCGTTGGATTGATTGGATTGGCAACGATGGCGGCGGCGTGGAGCGGATTCCAATATCACTTTCTGCGACATGGGCTGGAGATTCGGGCGCTTGGCTTTCGTTTGCGGTCGATTCCACGACAGCAGATACAGAGTTATGCGATCGAACCGTGGAGCGCGCTGCGCGGATATGGCATTCGTGGCGTGGGCAACTCGCGCGCCTATGTGTGGGGTAATAAGGTGGTTCACATTAAGACTTTGAACGGAGACATTTTTCTCGGACACAGCGATCCGCAACGCATCGTGCGCGATCTCGACCGGGTAATGAGTCACTAAAGCGATGCGAGGAAGGTTTTGAGGCGATATGTATCTCGGCATAGCAATTGAAATCTGGGTCATCGCGGGGCTGGTCGTATTGGCGACCTTGTTCCTGATGAGCATGCTGGCGCGCTTATACCGCAAAGCGGGGCCGCATGAAGCGCTGATCGTTTATGGCTTTCGCGGAACGCGCGTAGTGCAGGGCCACGGCACGGTCATTTTTCCGATGGTCGAAAACTGCAAGGATCTCTCGCTCGAACTGATGTCGTTCGACGTGGCTCCCCAGCAGGACCTCTACACCAAGCAGGGTGTGGCGGTGACGGTTGAGGCGGTCGCACAAATCAAAGTGAAGTCGGACAAGGAATCGATTCTCACGGCGGCCGAGCAATTTCTGACCAAGAGCGATCAGGAACGCGAGAGCCTGATTCGGTTGGTGATGGAAGGGCATCTGCGCGGCATTATTGGACAGCTCACGGTCGAAGAAATTGTCAAACAGCCCGAGATGGTTGGTGATCGCATGCGCGGCACTTGCGCCGACGATATGAACAAGATGGGTCTCGAGGTCATTTCTTTCACCATTAAAGAGGTCCGCGACAAGAATGAATACATCACCAATATGGGCAAACCCGACGTAGCGCGCATCAAGCGCGACGCCGACGTGGCTACTGCTGAAGCGGAACGCGATACGGCGATCAAACGCGCCATTGCGACGCGAGAGGCGGCGGTTGCGAAAGCGCAAGCAGATCAGGAGCGGGTGCTGGCGGAGACGCTGTCGCAGGCCAAGCAGGCTGAATCGCAGCGCGACTTAGAGGTCAAGAAAGCGCAGTATCTCGAAGTTACTAAGAAGCAACAAGCGCAGGCGGATAAGTCATATGACATCCAATCGAATGTGATGCAGCAGCAAGTTATAACCGAGAGCGTGCGCGTGCAGCAGGTGGAGAAAGAAGGACAGGTAAAAGTTCAGGACGCCGAAATTGCTCGCCGCGAAAAAGAACTGATCGCGACTGTTTTGAAGGGAACTGAGATCGAGCGGCAGCGAATTGAAACGCTCGCTGCTGCCGAGAAGCAACGCCTGATCGCGGAGGCGGAAGGACAGGCGTCGGCAATTCGCGCTCAGGGAGAAGCGGAGGCCGAGATTATTTTCAAAAAAGGTGAGGCTGAAGCGAAGGCGATGAACGTAAAGGCTGCGGCTTATCAGGAATACAACCAGGCCGCGGTCATCGACAAGCTAATTACAGCGTTGCCCGAAATCGTGAAGGCCCTCGCCGCTCCGCTCGCTAACGTGGACAAGATCACAATCGTCTCGACCGGGAACGGCGACGCTGCCGGGATGAACAAGATAACAGGCGAAATCACGAAGATGGCGGCGCAGGTGCCGGCTTTGTTTGAAACGCTTTCCGGCATGCCATTGGCGGAGTTACTAGGTAAGGTCCGGCAAATTGGCGATAAGACGCCAAAGGTGGAGGAGAAACGGTGAGGCTGTCGTTGGTCGTTCGTCGGCAGTCGTTAGGAATAAAGAGTCGAACGACAGAATGGCGAACGACCATTGACCATTGACGTTTTTAGGAGGACTGCTGTGCACGAAGAACTTCATCACGCGAGATCGCTCGGGCTCTCTGTCGCGCTCGGAGCGGCGATGGGCGCGGCTTTGGGCGCGGTTACCGGCCATGTAGGAATCTGGGTAGCTGCGGGAATCGCAGCCTATATCGCGATCTCGCTGGTAGGCGGCGCCTGGCGTAACAAGCGAAATAACTAACGACTAACAACTGACTTACACGAGGTGTCCTATGGCATTACTGGAACGTGTCTCTACATTAGTTCGAGCCAATCTCAACGACCTGATTGACAAAGCTGAAGAGCCCGAAAAGATGATCAAGCAAGTGATCCTCGACATGAACAATCAGCTCTTGCAGGTTAAGACGCAAGTTGCTATTGCCATTGCCGATCAGCACTTGCTGGAGAAAAAGAAACTGGAAAACGACGACAAGATCAAGGAGTGGATGCGAAAGGCGGAACTTGCTGTCGACAAGAAGCACGACGATCTCGCCCGCGCGGCGCTGCTCCGGGTAGAAAGTTATCGCGACCTGAGTTCTACTTTTGCGCAACAAGTCGATGATCAGAAAGCGCAGGTCGAGAACCTGAAATCGGCCCTGCGTAATCTCGATCAGAAACTGGCCGAGGCGAATGCGAAGGCCGATCTGCTGATCGCGCAGCATCGACGGGCACGCGCCGCACACCGAGCCACCGATGCGCAGTCTGGCATGAGCGCTAACAGCAAGTCTGCCACCTTCGACCGAATGAAGAAGAAAGTAGCTCGCGAGGAAGCCATCAGCGGAGCTAAGGCACAACTCTTGGCGGACGATGTAGAAGACCGGCTGGCCGCTTTAGAAAAAGAAGACCGCATCGAACAGTTGCTGGCAGAACTGAAGACGAAACGCGGGGCGTAGCAGGTTACAATCACGTTTGTACCTATGCGTAAGGTCTTCCATTTCGACTCTCCACCCGAACCCTATGTGGCGGACGCGGCCGTGCTCTGCTGCTTTGACTATCGCATCAGCCGCGCGGTGCGAAAGTTTCTTAAGAAACAGGCGATTGAGCGGGCCGACATGATTGTCGTCGCCGGCGGCGCCAAAACATTGGCTTCGCCCCGGAACGATTTCGAGCAGGACTTCATTCTTGAGCAAGTGCGCATGTCTATACGGCTGCATCAGACGAAACGTGTCCTGGTCATGAGCCATTCCGACTGCGCGACTTATGGCGGGCTCGCTCACTTCAAAGGCGATCGCAACGCCGAGGCGGATCATCACCGCGGCGAACTGCTGCGCGCCGGTGAGTTACTCACTTCACATTTTTCCGGCATTTCGGTCGAACCTTACTTCGTGAAGTTTGACGGGATATGGGAAGTGAGAAACGCAGACGGCTTGAAGTCTGCAGCGCCCGCAAAACAGACGGGTGCCCGCGAGATCGCTTAGGGCTCCGTTTTGCCTCAAGATCTCTAGTTTTTATGAAGATCCTCTTCATGGGCGGGACTGGAATTATCAGCGCGGCTTGCACTGCGCTGGCGGCCAGGCGCGGCATGGAGGTGACGTTGCTCACACGCGGGCAGCGGGCTGCACAGTTGCCGAGCGGCGTTAGGACTCTGATTGCCGACGCGAACGATCCTAGCTTGATTGGGAAACTGGACGGAGAATTCTTTGATGCTGTCGTCGACTGGATTGCTTTCACTCCTGCCGATATCGAACGCGATCTTAAACTTTTTCGCGGACGGACACGCCAGTTTGTTTTTATCAGTTCGGCCAGCGCTTATCAGAAGCCGCAGACGTATTACCTTATCAATGAGTCGACTCCGCTGGCCAATCCGTACTGGGATTATTCGCGTAACAAGATTGCTTGCGAAGAGCGGTTGATGGCGGCTTTTCGCGACGAGGGTTTCCCGGTGACCATCGTGCGGCCGTCGCTGACTTATGGCGAGACGCTGATTCCGCTGGTACTGAATAGTTGGGAGCGATCGTACACCGCCGTGGATCGGATGATTCGCGGACAAAAACTGATTGTGCCGGGGGATGGGACGTCACTTTGGGTGATCACGCACAACACCGATTTCGCCAAAGGGCTGGTGGGCTTGCTCGGCAACCAGCAAGCGATTGGGCACGCCTTTCATATCACGTCCGATGAAGTGCTGACGTGGGATCAGATGTTCCGTAGCGTGGGTGACGCCGTTGGCGTGGAGCCGCGGTTGGTGCATATTTCGTCCGACTTCATTGCGGCGTGCCTTCCGGATAAAAGAGGAACGCTGATGGGCGATAAGTCGGTGAGCGTGGTCTTCGATAACTCGAAGATCAAACGCATTGTTCCGGACTACCGCGCCACGACTTCGTTCGCGGAAGGGATTCGGCAGTCGCTCGCTTGGTTCAATGCGGATGCGGCGCGGAAGCAGGTCGACTCGCAAGTGAACGCTACCATGGACAAGCTGATTGGGTTGTATGAGAAAGGAATGAGCGACGCGGTGCGGAGCTTTGTCGCCAACGGGTAAGCGCGATTCAGGTCCGGGGTTTCGCCCAATCCTCCCACTCAAGACCTTTGATGCGCCCGAATTCTCTGCAGTTGGCAGTAATCAGAGTCAGGCTGTGACGCAGCGCCTGTCCGGCGATCAGGAGGTCATAGGCGCCGATCGGCTTTCCTGCGGCCTCCAATGTCGCGCGCACACGGCCCGCAACTTTCGCGTCTTCGGGTTCGAAAGCCAGCAGGCTTAGCGGTCCGGCAAAGAATTTCTCGAGCAGTTGAGCGTTGGCTTCCTGACGCGTACTTTTTGCCACTCCATACCAAAGCTCAAAAGCCACTACGGATGAGACGGCCACAGCTGCCTCAGCGGCCAGCGCTCTCTGCAAACGTGCGCGGACCGAGGGGACTTTGTCGTTGATCAGCTCAATGCAGGCGTTTGTATCGAGCAGATACTTCATTTGAAAATCTCGCGGCGCGGCGCCGGCGGTTGGTTCCGTTCTTTGGGAAGAAGATATCCCTTTCTCAGCCGATCCATTTCTGCGAACCACTCACCAGGGTCAGCGATCAAGGGCTCCAAGAGCACGCCTTCATTCAGGCGGCGAACGCGAACCTCCTTGCCCTCAAAGCGAAACTCGCGCGGCAAACGGACGGCCTGGCTTCGCCCATTGCGGAATAATTTGGCAATTCCCGTCACAGCCATTTGGAATGGCTCCTCTGGCCATAGTATATACCAACTGTCGATACTAGCAGTATATTTATGGTATATATCGCATCGGCGCAGCGGTTCCTATCCCGGGTCGATGGCCGCTTCAAGGATCATCCTCTGGGAATCTCGCCCGCATCCTCAGCCGGAGGAACTTCTTCTTCAGCCCAGACTAGGGCCAGTGTACGGGAAGTGGTTTCGATCTGGGCAAGTTCTGGGATACCCAGCACGCTCGATGCTCCTAGTTCAGGGAATCGCCGCGCAGATACGAGAACCCGGCTCTCCAGCGAACCGACGGCCTTGTTATAAGAATCTACAGCTCGATCCAAATCCTTCCCCACTGCACCAAGATGGGTCGCAAAAACGCGCAAACGCTCATACAGTTCTTTGCCGAGTTCACTAATTTTTTGTGCATTTTCGGCGATTTTCTCTTGATTCCATCCATATGCAACCGCCTTAAGGAGCGCAATAAGAGTTGTCGGCGAGGCAGGGATGACGCACTGATTCACACCATACTCGATTAAGCCGGGATCTTGTTCGAGCGCGGCGCTGAAAAATGATTCTCCCGGCAGAAACATGAACACGAATTCGGGAGCAGGTTGAAACTGGTCGAAATAGGATTTCGAACCCAGCTTCGCCATGTGCCCCCGGACCTGCTGAGCGTGTTCGAGCAATTTTGCTCTGCGAACCTCATCATCGTTTGTTTCCACCGCATCCAGATAGGCCTGCAGGGGGGTTTTTGCGTCAACGACGATACTCTTTCCACCAGGGAGCTTGACCACTAGATCCGGGCGTAACCTGCCGTCGATAGTATTAACGGAGACTTGTTCGTCGAAATCGCAGTAGCTGAGCATACCTGCCATCTCGACAACACGCTTCAACTGGAACTCACCCCAGCGCCCGCGGACCGCGGGTGCCCGCAAAGCCTTCACCAAATTCCCGGTCTCGTTGCGAAGTTGCTCCTGCGTGAAAATCAATGAACGAACTTGCTCGGTCAGGGTTCCATAGGCTTGGCTACGCTCGTTCTCGATCGTCCGGATTTGGTTGTCAACTTTGTTCAGAGATTCCTTGATTGGAGTGACCATCGTCTCTATTGCCTGCCGCCGCACCTCCAAATCGCCCACCGCTTCGGCTTTATATTTCTCTAGGCGTGTTTCTGCGAGTTGCAAAAAAGACTCGTTGTTACTCTGCAGCGCCGCAGCAGCCAAAGCTTGAAATGCTGGCCGTAGCTCAGCTGAAGCCTGTAACTTGGAACTAAGTCCTGCCACTTCAGCCTTAAGGCTCGAGTTATTAGAGTTTGCCACTCCCAGTTCTTGCTGCAAAGCTGTAATAGTTCGCGCCGAAGATGATATCTGCTCCTGCAGCACGGCGGACTTAGTGCGCAAAGCCAGCCAAGTAACGATGACACCCGCAAGCGCTGCTGCGACGGCTACCATGAGAACTATCGAAAGGCTAATCATGCCCGTCCCTTCTCTGCTCGGGCCTAGTGGCCATGTCGGCAGTGGCGGCACTGAACTTCTGGCCAAGGGAAGTACCGAGCCTTTCGAGCTGACCTGCAACTTCCGCTTTTACATCTACTTGCGGAGCGGCGGAAATGCGACGCAAGAGAACGACCGAAAAGCCAAGCAGGATAAGGGTTCCGGCGAGCACGGTAACCAGCAGCAGGGTCTCCATAGTAAGTGGCTTACGTGAATTTTAGAGGTTAGCGTGAGAGATGGAAAGCGGAAGTTTTACTTGGACTCTCCCGGCGACCCCAACGCCGCAATGCTGACCACAAAATTATGCTGCGGGCCCTGGTGGTTTCATTCGCGATCCTGGTGGCGAGTCAGGGGATTTACGCGGCCGACAAGAATTTGGCGGCGTCACCAAGCCGCAACGACGTTAACAGCAAGCAGCCCACCCCCCAAGCGAACTCGGCGGCTAGAGCCACCTCTAGCGAGGACCTAACCGCCGAGAACGAACTTCTGGCAGCCGCGAATAAGAGCCGGGACCTTGCGGGCGTGGCGCCGTTGCGCGTGGAGGACAGTTTGCGCGACGCAGCGCGAACCCACGCTCTGCTGATGATTACGAACAATCGACTGGAGCATCAGTTCGCGGGAGAGCCGGCGCTTCTCGAGAGAGTTGGCGAGGTAAGCCCGCTGAAAATCGATCGCGTTGGCGAGAATGTTGCTTACGCGGGGAGCGCAACGGATGTGAATGCAGTACTGATGCACTCGGCTCCGCATCGCCAGAACCTACTGGATCGCGGATTTAACGTCGCGGGCATCGTGGCTATTTGGAGCCAGGGTAAGCTGTACGTAGTGCAGGATTTCGCGCACGACCTTCCGTCCTATTCTGCGCGAGAAAGTCGAGCGCTGGTGGGACGCGCTGTAGCTGAGATGCGGCGTCAGGCGGGGCTTCCGGAGCTCGCACAACTGACGCCGGCGAATCTCGATGAGGTTACTTGCTCGCTGGCGAACGAGCAACGCCCAAGCGTGCATAAGATCGCAGCGGCCTACCATAATCGGAGGATTATCACCTACACGCAGAGCCATCCCGAACTTATTCCGCAAGAAGCGATGCATCTGCTGGATGATCCTGACGTTCGGCAGTTTGCGGTTGGGGCTTGCTACGCACGTAACGCGGCTTATCCTACCGGGATGTATTGGGTCGCTATTCTGCTGTACTGAAATCATTGCTCACCTGACGTTTTCTACTCTCGCAGCACGCGGGCGGGGCGCCCGCGCCACACCAACCCTGCCACACTTGCACTGTGCTAACCTGCGAGCTGGGCTGGCCGCATGGAAGCTGATTCTCGAATTCGTATCGGGACTGCCGGCTGGTCTTACAAGGACTGGGACGGGATCCTGTATCCGCCGGAAGTGACGCGGAAGAAAATTCATCCGGTCGAATTTCTGGCGCGATTCTTTGACGTCATCGAAATCAACACTTCGTTTTATGGACACATACGGCCGGAGTTGGGGCGTCTGTGGTCGCGGAAGGCGGCGGCCGCTAATCCTAATTTTGTTTTTACGGCGAAACTGCATCGATCGTTCACGCACTCGCCGCTGGCGGTGATGGAGCCGACTTCGGCGGCCAGCATCCGGCCGAATGACAAGGATGAGCGGCTTACGCGCGAGGGCCTCGACTCGCTGGCCGCGGAGGGCAAGCTGGGGGCGGTGCTCGTTCAATTTCCTGTCTCATTCAAAAACACGAGTTTGAATCGCGAGTATCTGGAGCAGTTGCTGCGGCAGTTCATTGAGTATCCGCGGGTGGTCGAGGTGCGGCACGAGAGTTGGAACAACGCGAAGACGATCGCGGAATTCATGAGTCACAATGTTGGCTTCTGCAACATCGATCAGCCGCTGTTGGGGCGTTCGCTGGGTCCGACGGAACATGTGACGTCGGGAGTGGGATATGTTCGGCTGCACGGACGGAACTATGAGCAGTGGTTCGACACCGATAATCGCAACGATCGCTATAACTATCTCTACAAGCCGGCGGAGTTGGAGAAGTGGAAAGATAGGATCGAGGCGATCGCGCGACGGGCGGAGTCAACTTATGTGATTGCGAATAATCATTTTCAGGCGAAGGCCGCGGTGAATGCGCTGGAGTTGCGGCATCTGCTGGAGGGAAGAAGGGTGCCTGCTCCGGAGACGCTGGTGAAGCATTATCCAGAGCTGAAGGAACAGGTCGAGATCGAAGATAGCAGTGGAAACTATTCGCTGCTCGGGTGAGACGGCGAAGGCAGCCGTCGTTTGTGTCATTTTTTTGGAGTCAGAATGCGCTCAATCTGGCTTATGTGGTTAATGTCGTGGCCGGCGATCATGCGGACTATGTGTTCGATGGACTCCTGGCCGCGCTCGGCGTGCTGGCCAAAGTGTTTCCACTGATCGGGAGAGAGCGACTTGAGGAGCGCGAGGTTGGCTTCGCGTAGGGTGCGCTGAAGCTCGATGGATTTCTTGGGGTCGCGCTTTTCATAGTGGCCGGCGATCACCCAGGCATTTTGGTCGTAGGCTTGAACGGGCGTGCCGGGACTTCCGAGGATGGAGCGCATGCGCCAACCGACTGCGATTTCGACGTCGGCGAGGTGAGCGAGAATTTCGGCGACTGACCATTTCTCGGGCGCGGGGCGCTTGCGAAGTTGGGCTGGAGGGATGCCCTTGATGAGGCGTGCTAATTTTTTCGGCGTGGTGGATTGGACCTTGATCGGATCCTGGCCTTCTGCGTTCGCCATGATGCGTTGCGTGTATTGTTCAACTGTTTCGGGCATTTCATATTTATAATCCAGCCTCGCCCCTGCTGGCGAGCGCGGCGCGATTGTGTTTTGGGGTTGCGCCTCGGCCGATTGACCAGTGGTCAATCTCTCAAAAAGAGTGCGATCCAAGAAATCGAAAAAGCCTTTGATAAAACCATTGAAAAGTAGTTTGCGCGTACTGTATCGTGCCTTTGACCGAGGGTCAATCGAACGAGGTAAATCGAACCAGGGGGGGGAGTTGGGCCATGGAAGGGATCACAAGCAGTTTGGCAAAACCGACGCAGATGAGGCGGGACGGGAAGCCGCGTCCGCGCTCGGAAGCGAAGCGGGCACGGATTGTAGAGGTTGCGATCCGGCATTTTGCCGAACGCGGGTACAGCGCAGCACGAGTAGAGGATATTGCGGGACAGTTGGGAATTGCGAAGGGATCAGTGTTTCAGCATTTCAAGAGCAAAGACGGATTGTTTTTTGAGGCCTACAAGAAAGCGGTGCAATCATTTCCGAAATACATGCAGACTCCGGCGGCGGTACAGGAGCGAGGATTTTTTGAATTGCTTCGGTACTGGCTGGCGCGAACGGAAAATATGGTGCGGGACAACTGGTCGTCTTATCGGATCTATTTAATTGGCAACTACGGGACGGACCTAGCGCTGCGGCGAGAGATCAATCGCTTTCTGGTGGCGGAGGATCCTTACGGATGGCGTGAATTTGTCAGCTTCGGAGTTACTCAGGGGGAGTTACGGTCCGATTTGGATGCGGACATGATTGGATCGATTCTAGAGTGGACGACGGACCGGTTTCAGGATGCGCTGCTTACGGAGGAGTTAGACCCTGGGTTGTTTCGTAAGTCGGGACCTATCCCACAGGAGAAAGAAAGACGGATTGAACAGTTTGTCGCGTTACTGCGGCGAGCGGTGGGATCGGACAAAGCGCAAGTCAGGGAGAAAACAGCGTGATGGCGGGTCTGACGGTGGAGCGAATTATCGCGAGTTATGACGATGGCGCGCCATTGGCTGAGGCTTCGACGATCCCGGCGGCATGGTATGTAGATACGCGAATTGCGGAATTGGAACGCCATGCGGTCTTTTCGCGAACGTGGCAAGTTATCGGACGAGTCGATCAGGTGCAAGAGCCGGGCCAGTTTGTGACGGCGACGGTAGCAGGCGAGCCACTGGTGGCGGTTCGGGGGAATGACGGCACTCTGCGGGCATTTTACAACGTGTGCCGGCATCATGCGGCGGCGGTGGTGACGGAGCCGTGTGGACGGACGTCAATTTTACATTGTCCGTATCACGGGTGGAATTATGGACTGGATGGAGCGCTCAAAGGAATGCCCGAGTTCGACGGGGTGAAGAACTTTGAGCGCAAGGATAATGGACTGGTTCCGGTGAAGGTTGATACGTGGGAGAAATTTGTATTTGTGAATCTGGATGCTGACACTGCATCGCTAGGAGAGTTTTTTGGTGGAATAGTGCAGCGCGTGGCTCCGCTTGGACTTACTAAGCTGCATTACTTTACGAGTCGTAGTTATGACATTCACTGTAACTGGAAGGTGTTTGTCGATAACTACCTGGACGGTGGCTATCACGTTCCTCATTTGCATAAGGGGCTCAATTCTGTTCTGGATTACAAGCAATATACGATTGAGAATGACGGACGGTATTGTTTGCAGTCGAGCCCCATGGTGAGTTCTGAGGCTGATGCGGCGACGGGCATGACGCGGCGGGGTAACCGGGCGTGGTATTTCTGGCTGCATCCAAATTTTATGTTCAATTGCTACGAAGGGTATTTGGACACGAATCTGGTGGTGCCGATTGATGTTGACCATTGCCGGGTGATTTTTGATTTCTATTTCAGCGATGTGAGCGAGAGTGCTCGGGCTTACAATGAAGAGAGCGTTGAGGTCGGGAATCGGGTTCAGGACGAGGATTTAGAGATTTGCGAGGCGGTGCAGCGGGGGCTGAAGTCGCGCGCTTATCAAGCGGGGAGATTATCGGTGCGGCGGGAAGCGGGCGAACATTTATTTCATCGGTTGCTGGCGACGGATTTAAAGAAGGGACTGATTGAGCCAGGCAACGAGAGTTAGGATGGGCACTTCTTTGAGTTGACACCCTTGAGCACCGCCTGAATCTTGAGGGCCAGCCGATCAGAACTTTTGTCGAGGTCCAAAGCGGATTTTTCCAGGTAGGCAGCCGCGCCTGCTCCGAGGAGTTTGTCTTCATTCATTTGCGAGAGGCTGGTCAACACGATCACAGGGATGTTTGTGGTGGCTGGATTTGTTTTTAGAGCTTTCAGAACTTCGGTGCCGCTTATCTTCGGCAGCATCATGTCGAGCAGGATGATGTCGGGGAGTTTGTCATTGGCGACTCTCAATGCTTCCTCGCCGTCGGCAGCGGTGCTGATCTGGAAACCGGCCTTCGATAGGGCGCGCTCATTGGCCATGCGGAGAAACTTGCTGTCTTCGACCAGCAATACTTTGGAGTTCAAAACGGTCACGCGCGAACCTCGTGGGATTCATCGGCGTTGCGGGGGGAGAACTTGACGGCACCCGATGGACGGCCCCTAAAGGGGCGTTTTTGTTGCGGAATTTACGGTATCGCTAAAGCGTTACCCTGATACGACAACACTGGATACAAAACTATGGAGCGGCGTGCGCCGCCCCATTGAAAGTCAAGAGCCGCGGGCGGGGGCGCCTGCTCCACACGAGGCTACGTTCCTTCGTTCCAGCTGGCCAGGTATTCTTCTTGTTCGGAGGTTAGGCGGTCGATTTTGATGCCTAGCGACTCGAGTTTGAGTTTGGCTACGCGCTTGTCGAGGTCGACGGGAACGGTGTAGACCTTCTTTTCTAACGACGCGTGGTTCTTCACCATGTAGTCGCAGGAGAGAGCCTGGTCGGCAAAGCTCATATCCATGACCGAGGCGGGATGGCCTTCGGCGGCGGCGAGGTTGATAAGGCGGCCTTCGCCTAGCAGGTTGATGCGGCGACCGTCTTTCAGCGAGTATTCGTCGACATAGGTGCGCGTGGTGCGCTTCGAGGACGACAGTTTTTCGAGGGCTGGGATATCGATCTCGACGTTGAAGTGACCGGAGTTCGAGATGATGGCTCCGTCTTTCATGGCCCCGAAATGCTGCTTGGCGAGGACATTTTTGTTGCCGGTGACGGTGCAGAAAACGTCGCCGATTTTGGCGGCTTCGTCCATGCTCATCACGCGGTAGCCATCCATCACGGCTTCGAGCGCCTTGGTGGGATCGATTTCGGTAACGATGACTTCAGCGCCCGCGCCGCGTGCGCGGGAAGCGAGGCCGCGTCCGCACCAGCCATAACCGGCAACCACGAACTTCGAACCTGCCAGGAGGAAATTCGTGGCGCGAATGATGCCGTCGATCGTCGATTGCCCGGTGCCGTAGCGATTGTCGAAAAGGTGCTTGGTGTCGGCATCGTTGACGGCGATGATCGGATAGGGCAGCACGCCTTCTTTCGCCATGGCGCGGAGACGAATGACGCCGGTGGTCGTCTCTTCGGTGCCGCCGATTACGTTCGCCAGTTCCGTCTTGCGCTTGGTGTGCAGGATGGAGACGAGGTCGGCGCCGTCATCCATGGTGAACTGTGGTTTGTGATCGATCGCTGCCATGATGTGCGAGTAGTAGCTGTCGTTGTCTTCGCCCTTGATGGCGAAAACGGGAATGTTATAGTCGCGCACCAAGCTCGCGGCCACATCATCCTGCGTGGAAAGCGGGTTGGAGGCGCACAGAGCCACGTCGGCGCCGCCGTCGCGCAGGGCGATCATTAAGTTGGCGGTCTCGGCCGTCACGTGCAGGCAAGCCGAGATGCGGACGCCCTTGAGCGGCTGGTTCTTGATGAATTCTTTGCGGATGATCTGGAGAACCTTCATCGACTGGTTGGCCCACTCGATGCGTTTCTTGCCCAGATCGGCCAGTTCAAATCCTTTTACGTCGCTGCTGATTGATGTAGTAGCCATTTCTCTCCTACTCCCCGGATGATGACGCTGGATAAAGTCTATGCAGTTGTGAGCTGCAAACGAATAATCCACCACGGAGGCACGGAGTCACTGAGAAAAACTTAGAACGGAAAACCCTAAAAGGCTTTCTCCGTGTCTCGGTACCTCCGTGGTGAAAAAAGCTATTTCCTGGCTCCGACTGGCTCATTCTTTTTCAAGCCGGCGTCCGATGCCAGTTTGGCGGCTTTGTCGGTCGCTTCCCAGGTGAAATCCGGGTCGGTGCGGCCGAAATGTCCGTAGGCTGCGGTCTTGCGATAAATGGGACGGCGCAAGTTGAGGGTCTCGATGATCTCGCGCGGCTTGAGCTTGAAATTTGCCCGCACCAGATCTGGAATCAGATTGGCATCGATCTTCTCAGTTCCGAAAGTATCCACCAGGACGCTGACGGGATCGGCAACTCCGATGGCGTAGGCGAGCTGCACTTCGCAGCGATCGGCGAGACCGGCGGCGACGATGTTCTTCGCGATGTAACGCGCCATGTAGGCGGCGGAACGATCAACCTTGGTCGGATCTTTGCCGCTGAAGGCGCCGCCGCCGTGACGGCCCATACCGCCGTAGGTGTCGACGATGATCTTGCGGCCGGTTAGGCCGGAATCGCCCATGGGGCCGCCGATGACGAAGCGTCCGGTGGGATTGATGTGGTATTTGGTGTCCTCGTCGAGGAGGTCGGCGGGAATGACGGCCTGGATGACATGCTTCAGAATGTCGCCGCGCAGTTCGTCGTTGCCAACGCTTTCCGAATGCTGAGTAGACACGACCACCGCGTCTATGCGCTTCACTTTCTTGTTGGCGTCGTATTCAACCGTGACTTGAGATTTCCCATCGGGGCGCAGATAAGGGCAGGTACCGTTCTTGCGAACTTCGGAAAGTTTCTGGGTGAGCTTGTGGGCGAGTGAAATCGGGAGGGGCATCAGTTCCGGCGTCTCGTTGCAGGCATAGCCGAACATCATGCCCTGGTCGCCGGCGCCGCCTGTATCGACACCCATGGCGATGTCGCCGGATTGCTTGTTGATGCTGGAGATGACGGCGCAGGTGTTGGAGTCGAAACCGTAGACGGCATTGTCATAGCCGATGGACTGAACCACGCCGCGGACGAGATTCTGGAAGTCGACGTAGGCTTTGGTGGTGATCTCGCCGGCGATGACGACCAGGCCGGTGCAGGTCAGGGTTTCGCAGGCGACGCGGCTGCTCGGGTCTTCACGAAGGCAGGCGTCAAGGATGGCATCGGAAATCTGGTCGGCAATCTTATCCGGGTGCCCCTCGGTTACAGATTCCGAGGTAAACAGAAAACGATTCTTAGCTGGCAAGCTGTATCTCCTTCAAAGGTAACTTCTAGCCGTCACGTCCGATTGGGGAGGCTTACGGAGTCATGGGCTGTTACTTGGGGGTCTGAACAATTCTACTTGAAAACGGTACCAGAGACGAGCGGTGGAAAGCAATGGAATTGGGGGTAGCGAGTAGAGGCGACATCGAAGGGGAGCGGAGCGGGTTTGAACGGCAAAAACGGATGGTAAATGGAAGAAAATAAAGCCAGAAATCTAGGGCTGCGGAGCCGGCGGCGTAGCGCTTCGTGACATTCCGGCAGGACCGAAGGTAACGGTCTTGACCTCGCCGTAATCGGCTCGGAGATCGACCTTCTTGCCGTTGAATTGAAAGTCGACGCCACCCGCATTTCCGGCCTTGACGGCGATCTCCTTCCGGCCGCGGACGGTGCGCTCGGAGCCTGACACCATAAGCTCGGAGGAGACAGACTTGCCGTCGGCGACGATCGAAATCCACGAGTCTTCGCGCGCCTGGATGACGACGGTGAATTCACCGGGAGCCGGGGTGGCGGGCGCGAGCTGAGACGGCGGAGTTTTTGAGGTGGTGGATGAGGCCGACGCTCCCGTGGGCGAACCGGAAGTCGGCGTGGCGCCGGGCTTTCCCTGTGTCAATCCCCCCTGTGCCATTCCGCCGGGCGTGTCAGCGGGCAGTTGTCCCGACGAGGGCGAACCGATTATGCGGGAAGCGGGATGAAGCGATTGCCTTTCATGCTCATGGTGGCGACGGTTCCACAGCGCCAGCGCCAGCGCGATTAGAAGAAGGATTGCGGCGAATAAGCCCCAGGGCAATTGGCGCGGGGAAGTCTCGGCGCTGCTTTCGAGACGGCGCACGGTTTCTCGATACGTGTCTTGAATTCTTGCCTGTTCTTCTCCCTGATGTCTTTCTCGGGCTTTTTCTGGAACTTTGGGCGCATCGCTCGGCCGCACGGGATCGGTTCGCGGAAGGTCGCCTGAGGCCTGCAGGTAGTCAGCGATGATTTGATCTTCGTCGAGGCCTACGCAGCGGGAGTAAGCGCGGACGAAGCCCCTATTAAAGATGCCTCCCGGCAATTGGTTGAACTTATCCTCCTCGAGCGCCTGGAGAAGGCGGGTGCCAATTTTGGTGGAGGCGGAAATCTGCTCGAGAGTGATGTTGCGCTTCTCGCGCTCCTGTTTTAGTTTTTCGCCAAAGGAAGGCAAACGAGTCTCTCGCTTTCGTCGGGAGAACGGAATTTTACTCTGACGGCAAGCAAGTTCATAGAAAATTGGTGACTCGGTGTTGCGCAACTTGCGAAAGCATTAACCACAGGGGGCACGCAGGTACACAGAGGAATACATACAGCCGTTTACTTGTTAACGAAGCTGTGCCCCTCGCTCCCGCCTTACGGCAATTTATTCAAATAGCAGGGACCGTTGGTGTTTTGCGCGGGCGGCGTGGGCGGCGTCATCCAAGGGGGATTGCTGAAGTTGAAAAACTCGCTCATGCTCTTTTGCGCGGCGTCGCGCTTGGTCAGCGGATTCAGATTGAAGCGCTGCTCGATAAAGCTGAGGATTGCGGTGGTGTCCATCACAGTGTGGGAAACGTAATGTTGAATGGCATACGGTGAGACGACGATCAGCGGTATGCGATAACCGGTATAGGTGAAATCGCAGGTGGGGCCCGTCGACTGGGTGCAGATATCGCCGGGCATCAAGTCTTGCGGCTTAATGCCGTCGGGACTCACGGTCGGCTGCGGCGCGACGTGATCGTAAGTGCCTCCAAACTCGTCGTAGGTCAGAATAAAGGCGGAGTCTTTCCAGTAACTGCTGGTCATCAAGGCGTTGACGAGCGAAGAAACATAATTTGCGCCCAGTTGAATGTCGATCGGATACTGGTCGGAGTCGGAGCCGTGCTCGTCGAGTCCGGCGGACGAAGCTGGTTCGATGATCGCCACTTGCGGCAGCGTTCCGTTCTGCAAGTCGTCAAAGTATTGCGTGATGGTGGCTAGATTTTGCGGATAGTCGGTGGGAATATCCTGTCCCCACTCGAAGTTCTGCACGTAGCTCAAGGTCAGCAGGCATTGCGGGGTCGGATCCGATTGGCACGAGGAGTCTTGCGGATTCACATAAATCTTCCACGTGATGCCAGCAGCCTGCAATTCCTGGAAAATGGTTGTGGCGGTAAGCAGCGCCTGATCATTCTGATCGGTGCCGATCGGATAGGCATAGCCCTGCGAGGTGGCGGCAATCAAATATTCACGGTTGGGCTGAGTGCGGGTCATGGCTGGCGAAAACCAGCGGTCGGATGTGGCAAAATCCGACGCCATGAAGTAGTAGTAATTAAGGTCGGTGCCTTCGTAATAGCCCATCGTTCTCTTGCCCTTGACATCGTGGTAGGGCGGATCGATGTCGCGAGCGTCGTGGGCGTTGGTCCAAACCAAGCCATTGAGCGTGGGTGTCTCTGAAACCGGATCGTCGAGATTGAAATCGACGTGGCTCTCGTTCCACGAAGGACTGGGATTCTCGATGCATTGGGTGATCAGGTGGTAAGAATCGATCTTGGGACTGGAATCATCGATAGTGCAATCGGCGGGCGGCGGATAAGCGGGGTCGCATCCGGGGTTGCTTGGCACCGGACCATGCAGGGGAGCGATTCCGGTGCGCGGGTTGAATTGGGGCAGGCCGTCGAAAGAGGCGTCGGCGATTCCATTCGCAGCCCAGTAGGCGCGCAACTCGCCGAAATAGGAATCGAGCGAGCGGTTCTCCTGAGCCATAAAGATGATGTGATTGAGCGCGTTGGGGCTCTGGTTGAGATCGAAGGTTGCTATCGCGGACTGGTCCGCATTCATGGTCAAGCTGCAGGCGCCGGTGCCTTGACAGGCTCCCGACCAGCCGGCAAACGAGGCGCCGCTGGCGGCAGTTGGCGTGAGCGTCACCGCCGTTCCGGCGGGATACGATTTAGTGCAGGTCGGACTGCACTCGACGCCGGCCGGGCTGCTGGTGACGGTGCCGGTGGCATTGCCGGATAACTGTACTTCCAATTTGTATTTCGTCGTCGCAGAGCTGGCGGAGGCGGTTAGAAAAATTATTACGCCTAAGATGTTCATCAAAATAGCGAGACTACGTTGAGTCACTAATAATCCTCAAATGTTGGAATCCGATAGAATCCGCGCAGTATTTGGATAACACTGTTGGGTATAAGGTTGTGGAGGGAGTTGCGTTATATTGCATTAATAAGCGGGGATTTACGGGCGGGACGGAAATGCATCGCCGTGACCCGTACTAGTTACCTCCGTTCGTTGCCCGCGCGGTGCGACCAAACCTATAATTTCTTATCCACCACCCGAACGAGGAGTTCATGCCGGAGGCAGCGGGCACATCCCCAATTCGCCTGTCGCAAGAGTTAACCATCTTCCACGATGTCGCCAAGGCGCTGACGTCGTCGCTCAACCTTGATTCGATTCTGCAAACCATCATGGAGAAAATGGCGGAATATTTCCGTCCCGACACATGGTCTTTGCTGATGGTGGATGAAGAAAAGGATGAGCTTTATTTTGCGATTGCGGTTGGGGCGGCCGCGGAGGTTCTGTCGAAGGCGCGGCTGAAGATGGGGGAAGGGATTGCGGGGTGGGTGGCGCGGCAGGGGCAGGTACTAATTGTGCCCGACGTGCAGAGTGACCGGCGCTTTTCATCGCGGCTGGATGAGATGACGCGGGTGCAGACTCGGTCGGTGATCTGCGTGCCCTTGCGCTCGAAACACCGCGTGCTGGGCGTGATTCAGTTGATCAACGCCAACGTGGGGCTGAGCGAACAGGAGCTGTTTTTTCTCCAGGCATTGTGCGACTACGCCGCCATTTCTATCGAGAATGCGCGGTCGGTTGAAAAAATTCAGGAACTGACGATCACCGACGATTGCACGGGATTATTCAATGCGCGCCATCTGCACAAAACGCTCGAGACCGAGGTTTATCGTTCGGCGCGCTTCGGGTATCAGTTCAGCGTGATCTTTATTGACCTCGACCATTTCAAGCAGGTCAACGACACACACGGACACCTCGTAGGAAGCCGGTTGCTGGCGGAAGTTGGATACCTGATCAAAGCGCAGCTGCGGCTCATTGATTTTGCGTTTCGCTATGGCGGAGACGAGTTTGTGGTTCTGCTGCCGCAAACCAGCAAAGATCAAGCGGTGGTGGTGGCGAAACGTTTGCAGGATTCGCTGCGCACGGGAACGTTCTGCGTCGAGCAAGGGTTGAATCTGAATGTGCGTGCCAGCATGGGGCTGGCAACATTTCCGAACGATGCGCAGACGCCGCATGACATCATCCGCCAGGCCGATGAAATGATGTATGTGGTGAAGAACGGCAGCCGCGATAACATTGGCGTCGCCTCGCGCGGCGTGATGGAAACTTAGGGGCAGGTCTCAGGTGACAGGTGTTAGGAAACGCCAAACACAGCCCGCCCTCGTTAATTATTATTTTTCGATTATTGCTTTTCTCGCTTTTGTAGATCGGCTGGTTGATCCGCCTTTGGCTGCAGTTCGTTCGGGTCGGGCTTCCAGGTAAACGCGTTGGCGGGCGCGGAGGGGTTTACGCCGAAATCCCACACGTAGAGATTCATTCCTTCAGTGTCGAGCATCTCGGCGACCGCGTATTCACCGGGCGCAAGGGGTTCGGCGGGCGCGATCTTCACCCAGCCTCCGGTCATAGCGGCGGAGGTGGTCGCAACGAAACGCTCGTCGGTTTTCATCTTTCCGTTGACTGCAATCTTGACGGCTCCGGCGAAGCGTTTGCCGTTCTTCAGGTCGATGCGAATAATTTTGAAGCGGTCGTTGTTATTGGCGGGGCTACTCGCGGGCGCTGCTGTTGTGCCGGCTGCGGGCGCTTCGGTTGCGGTTGCGGGCGCGCTCTGGTCGGGATCGACATTAATATAGATCGAAGGCACAGTGGTGTGGGACTGAATTTTCGCGTGCGGCCCAGGCAGTTCGATGTTTTGTTTTGCGCCAGCCAGCGGATTGATCACCGCGCGCAGAATATTCGTCTTACTGGTCTTCTCTACGTCGCCGCCGGATTGTTGCAACTCGGCTAGCTGTGGCTGATTCTCGAAGGTATCGAGAAGAAAAATTCCGCCTTCGTCGGGCAAGCGCAAGCCGGGGGCGACCTGCGGTGAACGGGCTTGCTCGACTTTGCGCTCGGCCTCAAGCTCTTTGTCGAGTTCGACGGCTTCGGGAGCGTGGCCGCCATCCTTGCGGCCCTGCTCAAACTTATCGGTCGCGTCCCAGTCGATCAGCGATTTCGGAACTTCCTCCCATTCTCCGCGCTCGGCGCTGTAATAGCGGACACGGTCGCCGTGAATCTCATACTTGGTGACGGACTGGTAGGAGCCATCTTTCAGGATGAGGCGGCGGGCCTGATTTTGAGCAGGACTCGCAGCCGGAAGAGCAAGACAAAACGCCAAACCTAGAGCGGCAGCGAGAATATTTCTCACCCTGGGAGTTGGGGATTTCATCTGGAGAACATTATCGCCCCTGCCGCTCCGACTGCAAAATTGGATGCGGGTGCCATAGCGATCTCCTGGTGCTGACGGCATGCCCTCATTGACTGCCCCGTTTCATCCACGTAAGATTCGCGCCATCGGTCGGCGACACTATGATTGGCGAAACTATGATCGGCGAAACCATCTCGCACTACCGCATCGTCGAGAAACTCGGTGGCGGCGGGATGGGTGTCGTCTATAAGGCCGAGGATGTCAAACTTGGCCGCTTTGTCGCGCTAAAATTCCTGCCCGACGATGTCGCGCAAGATGTTCAAGCTCTCAGCCGCTTCCAGCGCGAAGCCAAAGCAGCCTCTGCTCTCAATCATCCAAACATTTGCACCATTTATGAGATCGACGAGGTAGGCGGCCGGGCTTTCATTTCCATGGAATTGCTGGAGGGGCAGACGCTCCGGCACCGGATCGCTGGAAAAGCATTAGACCTCGAAACCTTGTTGGCGCTCGCAATCGAGATTGCCGATGCATTGAACGCCGCGCACGCCAAGGGTGTGGTTCACCGTGATATCAAGCCCGCCAACATCTTTGTAACGGAGCAGGGGCACGCTAAGGTTCTAGATTTTGGATTGGCGAAGGTTGCGTCGGCCGGCGCTTCTTCGAGCGACATCGCATCGGCCAATACGCGCACGATGGACGACCAGCACCTTACCAGCCCCGGTTCCACGCTCGGCACCGTCTCTTACATGTCTCCCGAGCAGGTGCGGGCCAAGGAACTTGATGGCCGGACGGATTTGTTCTCGTTGGGCGCAGTGCTGTACGAGATGGCAACGGGCGCGCTGCCGTTTCGCGGAGAGAGTCCAGGAGTGATCTTCAAAGCCATTCTGGATGGGACGCCAACCCCAGCCGTGCGTCTGAATCCCGATCTGCCAGCGGACTTGGAACGCATCATCAATAAATGCCTGGAGAAAGATCGCAACTTGCGCTACCAGCATGCGTCCGAGATCCGCACCGACCTGCAACGGGTGAAGCGCGACAGCGAGTCTGCGAGATTTGTCGCGCCCGACGAACTGGGCACGAAACCGCAAACCGCTGCTCGGTCCCGGGTCGCGAAGGCGCTGATTACGGCAGGAGCGGCGCTGGTCGCGCTGGTTGTGGGGTTCGCCGGATACCGCTGGTATGAAGCCCATTCTGCACTGACCTCAGCGAATGTGGCGGCGAAACCGTCGATCGCTGTGCTCCCGCTCGAAAATCTCAGCTCTGATCCGGACGGCGCGTACTTCGCCGATGGCATGACGGACGAGATCACGACCAAGCTGTCCAAAATTCAGGCGATCAACGTGGCTTCGCATTCGGCGGTTGCATCGCTGAAGACTGCGCCAGCCGATGCCGCTGAAACCGGACGCCGGCTGGGCGTGCGTTACCTTCTGGAAGGCAGCGTGAGGAAGTCCGCGGATCAGGTGAGGGTCAACGTGCATCTGGTCGACTCCTCTACCGGGTTCGACGCGTGGGCCGAGGATTTCAAGGGTGAGACGAAGGATGTGTTTTCGCTGCAGGAACAAACCGCGCTGAAAATTGCGCAGGCACTCGACCTGAAGTTGAGTCCTCAGGAAAAAGAGGGTTTGGAGCGGCGCTATACGCAAAATCCGGAGGCATATGAGGCGTACCTAATCGGTCGCGCGCTGGCAGAGCATGACAGCCAGCCCGACAAGCTAGAGGCGGCGCGCAGCCACTTCGAGCAGGCGCTGAAGCTCGACCCGGAATATGCCCCGGCTTTGGCAGGTCTCGCGCAGGTGGAAGGCTACTACTATCGCAACGTCGATTCACAGCCAGTTCACCTGGAGCGTGCCGAGCAACTTGCCCAACGGGCGGTTGCCGCCGCACCAGATCTCGTGGAGGCGCGGATTGCGCTTGGTTACGTCTACGGTTGGAAATACGAGTATGCGAAAGCCGCGGAAATTCTTCGCGAGACCGTCCGGCTGGACCCCGAGAATTCACACGCGTGGGATGTGCTTTCATGGGTCCTTGGCTACGAACAGCCGCCGGAGGCGATCGAGGCCGAGAAAGCGGCGCGAGAGGCGATTCGTCTGGAGCCGCCCATGCCGGTCGCCCATTATCATCTCGGCCGCGCACTTCTATTACAGGGACGCTACGACGAAGCTAGCAAGGCCTTCGAGCGCGAAGGAGAATTGGGAGACGCTTCGTATGTGGAGCTTGGAGAAGCTCAAATTTATCTGGCCCAAGGGAACTATGACGCGGCGATAGCCCGGCTGTCGAAGAATGGTGAACCAAAGGAGGCGATCAACTCTTACTTTCGAAGCGCCGCCTACGCCGCGAAAGGCGACAAAGAGAAAGCTCTGGTGTCGCTGCAAAAAACCTTCGGCCTTGGTTACCGTGATTTCGCCGCCATCGAAGGCAGCCCGTATTTTGCTTCCTTGCGCTCTGATCCGCGATTCCAGCAACTCATCCGCCGCTACCAGCAGTAGCTGCCGTTCTATCCCGTATTGTGCAAACCGGCGGCGATGCCGTTCATCATGGCGCCTATCGCGTAATCGAGAGCGGGATCGGCGACCGAATTTGAGGTGGCGCGCTTGCGGCGCAGCAGATCGACCTGAATCAGGCTAAGAGGATCGACATATGGGTTGCGCAGGCGTATGGAGCGGGAGAGAACGGAATTTTTCTCCAGCAGATCGCGCTGGCCCGTGATCGACAGAATGACGCGGGCGGTGCGCTCGAATTCCTGGCGCAGCATTTCGAAGACGCGGTCGCGAAGGGCGGCATCGGTTACGAGATCGGCGTAGAGGCGGGCGATAGCGAAGTCGGCCTTGGCCATGGCGATTTCGACGCTGCTGATCAGGCTCGCGAAAAGCGGGAAGCCGTGCATCATTTCGCGCAGGAGGTCGGCATTAGCAGGGGCGCGCGCGGAGAAGCGATCGAGGGCGTAGCCGAATCCGAACCAGGCGGGAACGGCGTGGCGACTTTGCATCCAGCCGAAGACCCAGGGGATGGCGCGGAGGTCGTCGAGGCTTCTGGTTGCGGCTCGACGCGCGGGGCGGGAGCCGATGCGGGCGTATTCAAGTTCATTGACGGGTGTCGCTTGTTCGAAGTATTCGAGGACTTCGGGATTTTCTGCGATGTGTTCGCGGTAGAAAGCGAAAGCGTCTTTCGACATCGTCTGCATCGCATCGTGCCAGCGTTCGCTCGTTTCTGGAGCGGCTTTCGCCGGCATAGTGATGGCCTCCAGGCAGGCGGCGATCATGATTTCGAGATTCCACTCGGCGAGAACAGGGTCGGAATATTTCCAGCCTAGAACTTCGCCTTGCTCAGTGATGCGGATCTCGCCCGAGAAATCGCCGGCGGGTTGAGCGAGGATGGCGGCGTGCGTGGGACCTCCACCGCGGCCTACAGTGCCGCCTCGGCCGTGGAAGAGGCGCAGATTGACTCCGCAGTCGCGCGCTGCTTCGTGCAGGTGATGTTGCGCTTGATGCAATTCCCATGTGCTGGTGAGCATGCCTCCGTCTTTATTGGAATCGGAGTAGCCGAGCATGACTTCGTGAATGCGTCCCCAGGAATCGAGGAGCGGCTGGAACTGGGGAGATTTCCAGACGCGGCGCATGATTTCGGGCGAAGTACGCAGCGCATCGATCGATTCGAATAGAGGCACGGGCATGAGGCCGGGATCGCCATCGCTGGCTGCGGAGGAAACACCGCTGAGCGCGGCTAGACGGAGCACGGCAAAGATGTCGTGTTCGGATTGGGTGTTGCTGATTACGAAATTGCGAATGGCTTTCGGCGAGTGCGTCTTTTTTAATTTGGCGATGGCGCGGAAAGTTTGGAGCAATTCGACGGAAGCGTGGGAAAGCTCGGGCGGGAAGTGAGTGGAGCGAGCGGGGAGTTTTTCCGCCGACTCCAACTCGGAGAGCGCCTGCGAATGCACGCGGGCGTGCTGACGAATATCGAGCGCGTGCAAGTGGAAGCCGAAGGTTCGGACTTTGCTAAGCAGCGGTGAGACGAGTTCCGCTAAGCGGTGTCCGCGGTTTGCGTGCAGACTGTCGCGGATAAGGTTGAGATCTTCTTCGAACGGTTGCGAGGACTGGTAGGCGTGTTCGTGCTTGGATGATTTGCGGCTGAAGCGCAGACGGGCGATCAGGAATTCGAGGAAATGGCGATAGAGTTCGGCGGAGGTGATCTGTTTCCAGCGCGAATATTTTTCGCCGAGCTTATCGTCGTATTCGCGAACGCGCTTGGCGAGAGGCGCAGAGACTCCTATGCGGCGCGTGGACATGCTCAATTGGCTGATCAGGCGCGTGGTTTCGGCGATGTAGTGGTCGATGATGGTGCCGCGCGCCATGTCGAGCGCGTCGACGGTGGAAGCAGCGGTAACGAAGGGATTGCCGTCGCGATCGCCGCCGATCCAGGAACCGAATTGCAAGAACGGCGGGACTTCAAAGCGTTCGTCCGGAAACTGCTTCACGAACGCGCTCTCGATCTTGCCGAGCAGCTGCGGCACCACCTCAAAGAGATTTTCGTTGAAGAAATACAAGCCCCAGGCCACTTCCTGGGCGACGGTAGGCTTGGCCAATTTGAGTTCGCCGGTAAGCCAGAGCAGCTCGATCTCATTTCCTACGGCGAGGATCAACTCCTCCCGTTCGCGAAGCGTCCAGCGCGGCGATTCGAGATCGAGCAAGCGCAAGTAAATTCGCCTATGCCGCTCCAGCACGGTGACGCGCTTGGCCTCGGTCGGATGCGCGGTAATCACCGGCCGCACGCGCAGTCCGGTAAGGGTGCGGCGGATTTCCGCGCCCGTGATGCCTTCGGCAGCGGCGCGCGCGAACACGCCTGCAAAGGTGCCGCGCAGCTGCTCATAGCCGCGTTCCCGTTCGATCTCACGGCGATTGCGCATGTCGCGGTTCTGTTCGGCGATCGCCAGCAGCTGAAACCAGATGCCTTGAGCCTGCAGCGTGCGCGCCAGCAGCAGCGCCGACATGCCCGCTGTGGTGCGCTCCTCGCGCAGCACTGCCGCGACCTGCGGCTCGTAGCGCTGCACCACGCCGACCAGCAGATCGAACAGCAGCTCCGCGCGCGAGAAGGCGGCGTTCGGCGGTTGCTGCACTCGCTCAGTTCGCCTTGGCCAGCGCCAGCGCGACGGTCGAGCCGAGCTCGGCTGCGCTGGGTGCGACGAACAGACCGTACGATTTCATGATCTGCGCCTTCTCCGCGGCGGTATCGCCTTCGGCGGAAATGATCGCCCCGGCATGCCCCATGCGACGGCCCTTCGGCGCCGTCAGCCCGGCCACGTAGCCGACCACCGGCTTGGTCATGTTCTCTTTGACCCATCGCGCCGCCTCCGATTCCTGCGGTCCGCCGATTTCGCCGATGATGATGACAGCCTTGGTTTCCGGGTCTTGCTCGAACAGCATCAGGTGATCGAGGAAGGAGCTGCCGTTGATCGGGTCGCCGCCGATGCCGACGCTGGTGGTGACGCCGATGCCCAGCGCTTTCATCTGCGCGCCGGCCTCGTAACCCAGCGTACCGGAGCGCGAGACAATGCCGACGCTGCCGGGAATGTAGATATTGCTCGGCATGATGCCGAGCATCGCCTTGCCGGCGCTGATGATGCCCGCGCAGTTCGGGCCCACGATGGTCGTGCGCTTGGGCTTTGGATAGCGCCACAGGTAGCGCTTGACGCGCATCATGTCCTGCGCGGGAATGCCGTCGGTGATGATGCAGACCAGCCTCAAGCCCGCATCCGCCGCTTCCATCAGCGCATCCGCCGCGTAAGGCGGAGGCACGAAGGCGAGACTCGCCTCGGCGCCGGTGGCCTGCACCGCGTCCTTCACCGTGTTGAAGACTGGGCGGTCCAGATGCGCCTGACCACCCTTGCCCGGCGTGACCCCCCCCACGACATTGGTGCCATATGCGATCATTTCCTTGGCGTGAAATGTCGCCTTGTCGCCCGTGAAGCCCTGCAGGATCACCGGTGTCGTTGCGTCGATTAGGATGCTCATTGGACGGCTCCGCCGCGCGACGCCGCGACCGCTTTCTGCGCCGCTTCGGCCAGCGTGTCGGCAGTGATGATCGGCAAACCGCACTCGCGCACGATGCGCCTCCCTTCCTCGACATTGGTGCCGGCGAGGCGCACGACCAGCGGCACGCGCAGGCCCTTGGCCGCCTGCACCACGCCCTGCGCAACCCAGTCGCAGCGGTTGATGCCGGCGAAGATGTTGACCAGTATCGCCTTCACGTTCCGGTCGGAAAGCACAAGATTGAACGCCGCCGCGACGCGCTCCGGCGAGGCGCCGCCGCCGACATCGAGAAAGTTGGCAGGCTCGCCGCCTGAGTGCTTGATCATGTCCATGGTCGCCATCGCCAAACCGGCGCCGTTGATGATGCAGCCGATGTCCCCGCTCAGACCGACGTAGTTGAGGCCGAACTGCGCAGCCTGCGCTTCGCGCGGATCCTCTTCGGCAGAGTCGCGCATTTCGGCGACCTTGGGACGGCGGAACATGGCGTTGTCATCGAAGGACATCTTGGCGTCGAGCGCCAGCACTCGATTGTCCTTGGTCACCACCAGCGGATTGATCTCGACCATCGTCGCGTCGAGATCGCGGAACGCGCGGTAGCAGCCCATGATCGTGGTCACTGCCTGGCTGACCTGCTTGATGTTCAGCTTGAGGCCGAAAGCCAATTCGCGGGCCTGGAAACTCTGCAGCCCCAGCGCCGGGTCGACCTGCACCTGCAGAATGGACTCGGGCCGCTTAACGGCGATCTCCTCGATCTCCACCCCGCCTTCTGCTGAGGCGATCACGCGGATGCGTTCGATTTTGCGGTCGAGGACGAATCCTAAGTACAGCGCGCGCACGAAAGGTTCGGCCTTCTCGACGTAGAGCCGGTGAACGGCTTTACCGGCGGGGCCGGTCTGGTTGGTCACCAAAGTGGCGCCAAGCATTCCCTTCGCCGCGGCGGCCACCTCCTGATAGGTGCGGCAGAGCTTGACGCCGCCGGCCTTGCCGCGGCCACCGGCGTGAATCTGCGCCTTGATCGCCCAATGCCAGCCACCCAATTCCGTCGCGACGTACACGGCCTGCTCGGGACTGTAGGCGACCCCGCCCGGGGGCACAGCCACGCCGAATCCGGACAACAGCTCCTTCGCCTGATACTCGTGAATATCCATCGTTCTCTCCGTAGCGCACGCCAGTCACTATAAACTAACCGGCCGCCGCGGGTGACGCCTAGCAGTGTCGCCGATTTGGCGGCGAACACGCAGGAAAACGCCGGCGACGGCCGCGAGCTGTCGAGGCAAGCTTGTGCGCGTGGCCCAGCCTCTCACCCGAATTTCGGCCGGTGCGTTGGCCGAACAGCTCGCGGCCGAGCACCTTAAAGCACGCGGCCTGTCGGTTCTCGCGCGCAACCTGCGCTGCCGAGCCGGGGAGATCGATCTGATCTGTCTCGACGCGCAGATTCTGGCGATCGTCGAGGTGCGGCAGCGCCGTCGCGTGGATTTCGGCGGAGCCTTGGGATCGGTCACGTGGCGCAAGCAACGCAAAATCATTCGCGCCGCTCGATACATTCTGCGGTTCCGGCCGCAATGGCGCGCCTACCCGATTCGCTTCGACGTGATTGCCGTGCAAGGGACGCCGGACGGCGCCCACGACATCCTGTGGATCAAGGACGCCTTCCGCGCTACTTGACGACCTGCAATTTCGGGCGCTTGGCAGCCGCAGCCTTGCCGGCGTTCGGCGCCGCCGGCGGCCCGTCAGTGGGATCGGGGTCCGCATCGCCCTCCGGAAAAATCATCCCTTGGCCGGTTTCGCGCGCATAGATGCCCAAAATCGCCCGCACCGGCACCTGCACGGCGAATCCCACGCCGCTGAAGCGCGCTTCGAAGCTCACGAAATCGTTGCCCAGCTTCAGCATCTGGGTAGCCGAGAAACTCACATTCAGCACGATCTTGCCGTCCTTCACATACTGCCGCGGCACGGTCACGCCTTCGGCGGCCGCATCCACGACGATATGCGGCGTCTCGCCGCTGTCGGAAATCCACTCGTGCAACGCACGCAGCAAATAGGGCCGCCGCGGCTTCAATGTCGCATATCCCGTTCAGTTTCGGTCAAGCAGGCGCGAAACGTGGCGCGCGCGAAAATCGAGTTCATATATTTCACGATGGGATGCGCCTGAGCCGGCAACTGTATGCCGTAGGCCTGCAAACGCCACAGGATCGGCGCGATGCTGGCATCCACCAAGGAAAACTCGTCGCTCAAAAAAAACGGCTTTGCCTTGAAAACTTCCGCGCTTGCACAAATTGCCTCGCACAGGACTTTGCGGCTATGCGCGGCGGTCTCGCTCTGCCCGCCCAGCTCGATGTCGCGTGCCAGCGCATACCAGTCGCGTTCCAATCGGTAGAGCGCCACTCGAAACTGCGCGCGAGTCACCGGGTCGATCGGCATCAGGGGTGGATGCGGGAACCGTTCATCCAAGTATTCGATGATAACCCGCGAGTCGTACAACACCAGATCCCGATCGACCAGCGTCGGCACACTGTGATAGGGGTTAAGATCGATCAGGTCCTCCGGCAGATTTTGCGGATCGACGTTCACCAGCTCGATCGCGATTCCTTTCTCGGCAAGCACAATGCGCGTTCGATGACTCCAAGGATCAGCCGGTGCGGAAAACAAAGTCATCACCGAGCGACGTGCCACTAACGCGATCTCCTAAGAGCCTATACAAACGGGAGTCCCCCCCGGGAGTACTCGCTCGCGTCAGTGGACGTCCTTCCAATACTCTTTTTTCAGCAGGTATGCGAACGCCAAGAACACCAGCAAAAACAGCGTCACGAAAATGCCCATCGATTGGCGCTTCGCCTTGACTGGCTCGCCGGCATAATCCAGAAAATTGACGGTGTCCCGAACGAACTGATCATACTCCTCTGGCTTCATCGCGCCCGGCGTCATTGCATCCACGCCCACCAGAACCATTCTGGCGCTGCCGTGATCGTCGGGCTCGTTCTTGAATACCGGCTTTTGCAATCCCTGTCTGTCCTCCAGAACATGCGGCATCGCAGCGTTCGGCAAATACAGGTTGTTGACGCCCCAGATGCGGGTTTTGTCGGCATAAAAGCCATGTAGGAACGAATATAGGTAGTCAACACCCTTGGAACGGGCGATGAGCGACAGGTCGGGCGGCTGCTTGCCGAACCAAGTTTCCGCATCGGACGGCATGGCCGAGTTGATGGTGTCGACGGCCTTACTCGAGGTGAACATCAAATTCGCGGCAAGTTCCGGCTCGGTCATCTTTAGATCCTGCGCCATCCGGTTGTAGCGCAAATACTTGAGCGAATGGCAGCCCGAACAATAATTCATGAAGTTGCGCGCGCCGCGCTGCAAGGAATCGATGTTATTGATATCCGTGCCGGCATGCAGCAGCGGAATCTCGCTCTCCTGGGCCATGGCGCCGGCCGGCAGAAGCACCACAACGGTCAATAACAAGTGCTTAAGCATGTCCTGTTACCCTCTCCGGCTCTGGCTTCACGCTATCGAATCTCGTGTACCAGGGCATCAGCAAAAAGAAAGCGAAATACAAAGCGGTACAGACTTTGGCCAGGGTCGGGTAGATCCCCGAGGGCGGCTCCAATCCGCAGACCCCCAAGGTGATAAACGACACGACGAAGATAGCTAACATAATCTTATATATCGGCCCGCGATAACGAATGGATCGAACCGGGGACCGATCCAGCCAGGGCAGAAAGAACAACACGGCGATGGCGGCGCCCATCACCAGCACGCCCCACACCTGCGTCCCCGCGAACGACGGCACCGCCCGCAACATGGCGTAGAACGGGGTGAAATACCATACCGGCGCAATGTGCGGCGGGGTCTGCAAGGGATTGGCCGGCTCGAAGTTCGGCGATTCCAAGAACAGGCCGCCGAAAGTGGGAGCAAAGAAAATCACGCCGCAAAAGATCACTAGGAATCCCGCGACACCGAGCAGGTCCTTCACCGTGTAGTACGGATGGAAGGGAATGCCGTCGAGCGGATGGCCCTGCGAGTCCTTATGCTTCTTGATCTCGATGCCGTCCGGGTTATTGGAGCCCACCTCGTGCAAGGCCATGAGGTGCGCGATCACCAAGAACACCAAAGCCAGGGGCAGCGCTGCCACGTGCAGGGCGAAGAATCGATTCAAGGTGGCGTCGCCGATGACGTAGTCGCCGCGGATCCATTCGACCAAACCTCCGCCGATCACCGGCAGGCTGCCGAATAAAGATACGATGACTTGCGCGCCCCAATAACTCATGTTGCCCCAGGGCAGCACATAGCCCATGAAGGCCTCCGCCATCAGCAGCAGGAAAATCAAGCAGCCGAATATCCAGAGCAGTTCGCGCGGCTTGCGGTGCGATCCGTACAGGAGCGCACGGAACATGTGCAAGTAGACCACGATGAAGAAAGCCGACGCACCGGTAGAGTGCATGTAGCGGATCAGCCATCCCCATTCGACATCGCGCATGATGTATTCCACGGAGGCGAACGCCCCGGCGGCCGAAGGGTTGTAGCTCATGGTCAAGAAAATGCCCGTGACCAATTGGTTCGCGAGAATCAACAAGGCGAGAGATCCGAAGTAATACCAGAAGTTGAAGTTCTTCGGCGCGTAATACTCGGAAACTTGTTCCCGCCACATTTTCGTCAGCGGGAAGCGCTGATCGATCCAGTCGATCAATCGTCCGCCCTTGCCGGTGTCGGCGGATTCAGGTGCTGCGGCCATCGCTTGAACCTCTTCTGCGTTATTTAAGCTGTCTTGGGGGCGTCGTCCACGCCGATCACGACGCGCGCATCCGCGCTGATCGCGTAGGAAGGCACCGTCAGATTCTTCGGCGCCGGCATGCTCTTGAATACCCGGCCCGATATATCGTACTTGGAGCCGTGGCAAGGGCAGTAAAACCCGCCCGGCCAGTTCTGGCCCAAATCGGTACCCGAGACTTGGTATGCATTGTTCGGCTCGAACGCACCGAGCGGCGAGCAGCCGAGATGGGTGCATACCGCCAATCCTATCCAGTATTCGGGATTGCGCGCGCGCGCGGCCCCCGCCGATTTAATGTAAGCCGGCTGAACGGAATCATCGGACTTAGGGTCCGCCAGCATCGCGTCGTGAGCTCCGAGCTGAGCGATGATAGTTGGGGTCCGGCGCACGACGAACACCGGCTGTCCGCGCCAGACAACCTTCAGCATTTGCCCGGCATCGAGCTTCGATGCATCAACCTCGACCGGAGCGCCGAGCGCTCTGGCGCGCGCGCTGGGTTGCCACGATGCCAAGAAAGGCACCGCGGCGAAGGCCACGCCGATCGCACCCGTTCCTACAGTAGCCGCCGTCAACAACCGGCGTCGGCTATGGTCAACCTGATCGTTCATTCGATTGCCCCCGAACAATGTTGACAAATCTTCACGCAAACCCCTATGCGCATAGTGTTTCCCTAGCAATGGTGGGAGCGCATTATACACGGACGACTTAATCGTCCTCAGGAAATTAGTTGCAGAACGCGCGCTTCATCGTGAGTTTCTTGCTAAGAGCGGTCGTGGTCGGCCTCGCGATCGCATTCCTGTTGGTCTGGTGGAAACCCGCGCTGTTGGGCGCGGTCCCCGCCGCGGTCCAAAGCACGGCGCCGGTCCCGACGCGAGCGCCGGTGATCATGCAAAGCTTTGCGGATGCGGTGGCGCGCGCCGCGCCCGCCGTCGTCAACATCTACACCGCACGCGTAATAACAGAGCGCACCCAAACAGCGCCGATCGACCAACTATTCGGCGACTTTTGGCCAAGCTACCGGCAGCGGGTCGAACGCAGCTTGGGTTCCGGCGTCATCGTCGATGCCAAAGGGACCATCGTCACCAACCAGCACGTCATCTCCGGCGCGGACTCGATCATGGTGCAACTGGCGGACGGCCGGATCTCCGAGGCCACCATCGTGGGACAGGACCCCGACACCGACATCGCCATCCTGCATCTTTCACTCGGCAAGCTGCCGGTCATGCCCTTGGGCCGCTCCGACACGCTGCGGGTCGGGGATATCGTGCTTGCGATCGGCAATCCTTACGGGCTGAGTCAGACCGTCACGCAAGGCATCGTGAGCGCCACGGGGCGCGGCCAGCTCGGACTCGCGACCTTCGAAAATTTCATACAGACCGATGCTGCCATCAATCTCGGCAATTCCGGCGGCGCGCTGATCGATGCGTACGGTGACCTCGTGGGCATCAACACCGCGGTTCTGAATCGAGCCTACGGAGGACCGGAAGGTATCGGATTTGCAATTCCCGTCAACCTCGTGCGCGGCGTCATGGAACAGATCCTCAAGCAAGGCCACGTGGTGCGCGGCTGGCTGGGGTTCATGCCGCAGGACCTATCTCAAGAGCAATCGGCTCGGCTGGGAATCGGCGACAGCGGCGGCGTCGCCGTCGTCAATATATTGGTGAAGAGTTCGGCGTATGAAGCGGGCGTCAGGCCCGGAGATCTGGTGACGGGGCTCGGCGGCGAGACCGTGAGGAGCGCGCAGGACCTCGTCAGCAGGATTGCAGCGCTGAAGCCGGGTGCGGAAGTGGAACTGGACGGGCGTCACGGCACGCAACCCTACAAGGTCAACCTCAGGGTGATCGAGCGGCCCACGCGCGTGGCGCAGTCGCGCTAGGCGGGAGTGCGGCGGATCTTTGCGCCCAATTGCTGCAGTTTTTCCTCGATCGCTTCGTAGCCTCGATCGATGTGATAAATGCGTTCGATCTCGGTGCGGCCGTCGGCGACCAGGGCGGCGAGAACCAGGCTCGCCGAGGCACGAAGGTCCGTGGCCATCACCGGCGCGGCCGTGAGCCGCTGCACTCCCTTGATGATCGCCGTGTTGCCTTCGAGCCGGATCTCCGCGCCCATGCGGCGCATTTCCAGCATATGCATGAAGCGATTCTCAAATATGGTTTCAATAATGGTGCCGACGCCGGTCGCAACGGTGTTGAGCGCGGCAAACTGCGCCTGCATATCGGTCGGGAAGGCGGGATATGGGGCCGTGCGAATATCGACCGCGTCCGGCCGGCGGCCTCGCATGTCCACTTCGATCCAAGTATCTCCCACGCCGATCGTGGCGCCGGCCTCGCGCAATTTGCCGATGACGGCGTCCAAATGCTCCGGGCGCGTATTCTTGACGCGGATATGGCCGCCGGTGATTGCGCCGGCGACCAGATAGGTGCCGGTTTCGATCCGATCGGGCAGTACCTCGTAAGCCGTGCCGTTGAGGCGTTCCACTCCTTCGATCACGATCTTGTCGGTGCCGGCTCCCTTGATCTTGGCGCCCATGGCGGATAGAAAATTCGCCAGGTCCACCACTTCGGGCTCGCGCGCGGCGTTCTCCAGTACCGTCTCCCCGTCGGCCAACGCGGCGGCCATCATGAGATTTTCGGTGCCCGTGACGGTGACCGTTTCCAAGACCAGGCGCGCGCCCTTGAGTCGGCCCGCGCGAGCCTTGATGTAGCCGTTCTCGATGTGGATATCGGCGCCCATCGCCTGCAAGCCGGCGACATGGATATTGACGGGCCGGGCGCCGATCGCGCAGCCGCCCGGCAACGACACATCCGCGTGGCCGAAGCGGGCCAGCAACGGCCCGAGCACCAGAATCGATGCGCGCATGGTCTTCACCAGCTGGTAGGGCGCGAAACACTCCTTGATGGTCGATGCGTCCACTTCGATGCGCATTTTTTCGTCGACGGTCAGCGAAACTCCCATTCGCCCCAGCAGCTCAATCATGGTAGTGACGTCTTGCAAATGCGGCACGTTCGATACGGTCACGGGCCCGTCCGCCAGCAAGCAGCCGGCCAAAATCGGCAGAGTCGCGTTCTTGGCGCCGGAAATGCGGATTTCGCCGGCGAGCGGGATCCCGCCCTGAATTTGTAATTTATCCAAGCAGAGTTCCTTGATTCCCTTGCGCCGTCTAGCGGCGCGGCCTGCCCGCAAATTCCTCCGGCGTGTAGACCTGGAGGGCCAGCGCATGAATCTCGCCGCCGACGGCAGCGCCCAGCGCCGCGTACACCAGCTGATGCCGCTGCACGGGTCGTTTGCCTGCGAACGCGGCCGCCACCACGACGGCGTCGAAGTGCACATTATCCTCGCTGCTGACCGTCGCCTGGCTGCCCGGCAATCCGGCGTGGATCAGTTGCGCTATTTGCTGTGGGTTCATGCCGGCTCCTCAATTTCTCTAAGCATACCGCGGTATCATTGGGACAATGAACCGCGACTATTCGGACGAGGCCCTCGTCGATCTTGGCCGTCAGGCGCTCGACATCGAGATCGAAGGTCTGCGCGCGCAAGGTGCGCGCCTGGGAGCGGAGTTTGCACGTGCCTGCCGCGTTTGTCTGGACTGCCGCGGACGTATCGTCGTCACCGGCATGGGCAAATCAGGCCATGTCGGCGGCAAGATCGCCGCAACTCTGGCCAGCACCGGCACCCCGGCCTTCTTCATGCATCCGGGGGAAGCCAGCCATGGCGATATCGGCATGATCACCCGCGACGATGCGGTGCTGGCGCTGTCGAATTCCGGGGAAACCGACGAGATCCTGACCATCGTCCCGGCGATCAAGCGCTTAGGGTCGCCCCTGATCGCCTTTACGGGCAACTCGAACTCCACTCTGGCACGGGCCGCAACGGTGCATTTGGACATCGGTGTTCCGGGCGAAGCCTGTCCGCTCAACTTAGCCCCGACGGCCAGCACCACGGCGGCATTGGCCGTCGGCGACGCGCTGGCCGTGGCGCTGCTCAAGGCACGCGGATTTACCGAAGAGGACTTTGCCCGCTCGCATCCGGCCGGCAACTTAGGAAGGCGGTTGCTGCTGCACGTCAAAGACGTCATGCGCACCGGCTCGGACGTGCCGATGGTGCGAGAGTTTGCGCCGCTGGCCGAGGGACTCATGGAGGTGACCCGCAAGGGTCTTGGCATGACGGCGATCGTTGACGAGACGAATCGGGTCCTCGGTGTCTTCACCGACGGCGACCTGCGGCGGGCGCTCGATCGCGCCGCGGATTTGCGCACGACGCGCATGGACCAGGTCATGACCCGCCGGGCGAAAACCGTGACCGCAGCGTTGCTCGCGGCGGAGGCCGTGCATATCATGGAGGTCAATCGGATCACCTCGCTGCTCGTCGTCGATGCGGATGATCGAGCGGTGGGCGCGCTCAACGTGCATGACCTGATGCGCGCGGGTGTCGTTTGAACGCGCGCAGAGCCACGCCTTTGGCCAAAATTAAGCTGCTGGTGCTCGATGTCGACGGCGTGCTCACGGACGGACGCTTGTATTTCTCGGGTCGAGGCGAGGCGCTGAAGGTATTCAACGTCCGCGACGGCCGCGGCATCAAGCTCATTATGGGCAGCGGCGTCGAAGTCGCGGCGTTCAGCGGACGCCGCTCGAGCGCAGTAGCGGCGCGCATGCGCGAGCTGGGAATTAGCCGCCTGGTCCAGGGATGCGGCGACAAGGTCGCGGCCCTGCTGCGCTTGACGAAGCGTCTGAATATCACGCCGTTATCTTGCGCTTGCATCGTCGACGACACTCCCGACTTGCCGCTCATGTCCGCCGTCGGCTTTGCGGCGGCGGTCGCGGACGCGCATCCGCTGGTCAAGTCCGCGGCGCATTGGGTCGCCAAAGCATCCGGCGGCCGCGGCGCCGTGCGCGAGCTGTGCGACGCGCTGCTGCGCGCGCGCGCCGGAATCCGTTAGTGCTGTTCAGAGCGTTCACGTTGTTGGCGGTGGTGGCGCTGGCGATCGGCACGTGGATTTTGAGTTCGCCGGCGCGCCGGCAGCAGGCGCAAACCGACGCCAAGCAGGCGGATTTGCCGGGCTATTATCTGAAAAATGCCGTGCTGACGGATTACGATGCTACGGGCGCCCCCGGCATACGTATCGAGGCGCAGCGCATCGATCAGATCGCGCACGGCAACGAGGTCGCGCTGTACGACGTGCAGGTCGATTACCAGGCTCCGGGCGGCCAGCCGTGGGTGCTGTTCGGCGATATCGCGCACGTACAACCCGGCGGCAATGTCATCGACGTGACCGGCAATGTGCGGCTGCAAGGAAAACCCTCGGCAGGCGAAGCCACTGCCGTGGTACACACCGACGCGCTGAGCTATAACGTGCCTGATTCGGTCGCGAGCACCCAGAGCGACGTGCGCATCGATTTCGGGGGCCATACCTTGACCGCGCGCGGATTGGTCGCCAATTTGAAAGAGCGCACGATGCGATTAGAATCGAAAGTCAATGGCCGCTTCCAACCTTAGGGCTCTTGTCCTGTTCGCGCTGGTGTCGGGTTCGCAAGCGATTGCGGCGGCCGCCCACCCCGCGCAGCAGCCGATCTTGCTCGACGCGGACTCGACCGAAGTTGACTTGCGCACCAACAACGCGGTGTTTCACAAGGTGCGCATCACCCAGGGCAATACCTCGGTGTCGGCCGACCAAGGACAGGCCACACGACACGCCTCCGGGCTGGATTTCGACAACAGTGTGTGGGTGTTTCGCGGTAATGTAAAAATTACCATGGACCAAGCCCAGCTCACCTCGGAGGATGCAGCAATCACTTTTGCCAACAAGGTGCTGGCCAAGGCGGTTGCCAACGGCAAGCCGGCCGCCTTCGAGCAGCGTATCGCCAAAACCGGCAAGCTGGCGCAAGGGCGCGCCGACTCGATCGAGTACGACGTGCACGACGGAATGGTGCATCTATCGAAGGATGCCTGGGTCAGCAATGGGGAAGATGAGATTCGCGGCGAGTCGCTCAAGTACAACGTCATCGCGCAAAGTATTGTCGCGGAGGCATCGGAACAGGGTTCTCAGCGCATTCATATCATCATCACGCCGCCGCCGGCCGCCAAACCATGAGTGTGCTGCAGGCGCTGAACCTTGCCAAGAGTTACAAATCGCGGCAGGTAGTTCGAGAGATGTCGCTGGAAATCGCGAGCGGCGAAGTCGTCGGCCTGCTCGGTCCGAACGGAGCCGGAAAAACCACGGCGTTCTACATGATCGTGGGGCTCACGAGGTGCGAACACGGGGAGATCCTTCTCGATAATCTCGACATTAGCCGCTTGCCGATGCACCGGCGCGCCCAGCTGGGATTGGGCTATCTGCCTCAAGAACCCTCCGTGTTCCGGAAATTATCGGTGGCGGACAACATCATGGCGATCCTCGAAACGCGCCCGGGAATGGACGAAACCCAGCGTGCCGTCCGGCTGCAGGAACTGCTCGACGAATTGCATATCGGACACGTGGCCGACAGCTTGGGGATGAGTCTTTCCGGGGGCGAGCGCCGCCGGGTTGAAATCGCCCGCGCCTTGGCCGCGGATCCGCGATTCATCCTGCTCGACGAGCCGTTCGCCGGGGTCGATCCCCTCTCCGTCGGAGATATCCAGCGGATAATCAAGCACTTGTCCGACAAGGGCATCGGCGTGCTAATTACCGATCATAATGTCCGTGAGACTCTCGGCATTTGCGGCCGCGCGTACATCGTCAGTCAAGGCACCGTACTCGCCTCCGGATCTGCGGAACAGATTCTTGC
>PKXS01000002.1:47404-91358 GCA_003132425.1 Gammaproteobacteria bacterium
GATGACGCCGCAGCTGCAGCAGGCCATCAGATTGCTGCAATTGCCCTCGCTCGATCTGCAGGCGCATGTCCGCGAGACCCTCGAGACCAACGTGATGCTGGAAGCGGAGGACGAACTTGCGTTGGACGCGCCGCCGGACGGCGCGCGCGAGCGCGACGAGGCCGGCGCCGAAGAGAAGTATGCCGAGCTGGACGGCAACGCCCCGGCCGGCGATCAACGCGAGGAGCCGGAGGTGGAAATCGCCGATGAGGCCTGGGGAGAGCAAACCAGCGGCCCGTCCGAATCGTCCTGGTCGGGAGACGATGATCGCAGCGGCGATTTCAGCGATCGGCATGGCCAGACGCTCCAAGAGCAACTCATCGAACAATTGGAGCTCGCCAAGCTATCGGCCGTCGATCTGGCGATCGCACGAGTCATTACCGACGCCATCAACGACGATGGCTATCTGAAAGACGAATTGGAAGGCATACGAGTGAGCTTGCTGCCGGAAATCGAGGCAACCGCAGCCGACGTGGATCGCGTGCTCGCCGCCGTGCAGGCCCTGGAACCCGCCGGCGTGGGGGCGCGAGATTTGGGCGAATGCATCGCTCTGCAGCTGCGCCAGCTGGATCCGGAAACCCCGGCCAGGGATATTGCAATCCGCGTGGCCCTCGATCACCTGGATTTGGTCGCCGGCCAGCAGCTGGTGCTGCTGCGGCGACAATTACGCTGCGGCGAAGGCGACCTGGAAATGGCTCTCGCGCTGGTGCGTTCTTGCCATCCCCGGCCCGGATCCGCCGTCAATCCGGCGCAAGCCGAATACGTGATTCCCGACGTGTTCGTGCGCCGCACCGATCGCGGCTGGACAGTCGAGATCAACCAAGCGACGGTGCCGCGGGTTCGCATAAATCAGAGTTATGCGGCATTGATTTCGCGCGCGCCCGATCATGCAATGCTGCGCACGCAACTGCAGGAGGCGCGCTGGCTGATGCGCAGTCTCGAGATTCGCAACGAAACCTTGATCAAGGTGGCGCGCTGCATCGTGCAGCGCCAGACGAGTTTCTTCGAGCTCGGCGAGGAGGCGATGGAGCCGTTGATTCTCAAGGATGTTGCCGAAGCGGTCGAGATGCATGAATCGACGATTTCGCGCGTTACCACCGCGAAATACATGCACACGCCGCGCGGGGTATTCGAATTTCGATATTTCTTCTCGAGCCACGTCGAGGCCGCCGACGGAACGGAGATGTCCTCCACCGCCATACGCGCCAAGATAAAGAAATTAATTATGCAGGAAAATCCGGAAAATCCGTGGAGCGACAGCAAGCTCGCGGAAATTCTCTCGCAGGAAGGCATACCGGTGGCTAGGCGCACCGTTGCTAAGTATCGCGAAGGCATGCAGATTGCCCCGTCCAACGAACGGAAACGTGCTGCTGCCCGCGCGTCGTGAAGCCAAGTCGACTATAGGAGGAGCCTCATGCAGCTCGATCTCAGCGGTCATCATGTGGAAATCACGCCCGCGCTGCGCGGTTACGTCATCAAGAAATTTGAGCGCATCTCCAGGCACTTCGAGCAGTTGATCGACGTGCACTGCGTGCTGACGGTGGAAAAATTGCGCCACAAAGCCGAGGCGACGCTGATGCTGCGTGGGAACAAGATTTATGCGGACGCGACCGAGGTAGACATGTATGCCGCCATTGACGCGCTGACCGACAAGCTCGATCGATGCGTAAAGAAGCACAAAGAAAAGGCCTCCGACCACCACGCGGAGGATGTGATCAAGGCACGTATTTCCACGTGAGGCCGCACGTTCCGTGTCGATGCGTCTGATAATCGTCAGCGGACTGTCCGGCTCCGGCAAGAGCGTGGCCTTGCACATGCTGGAGGACATTGATTTCTATTGCGTCGACAATATCCCGGCTGCATTGCTCAAAGCATTCATCTCGCACACCATCCGCGGACCGGGGGATGCCTATCCACGAACCGCGGTAGGTCTCGATGCGCGCAACCGGCCCAACGACATCGAGACGATTCCGGCTCTCGTCGGCGAACTGCGCCGCAGCGGCATCGGCTGCGAAGTGCTTTATTTGCATGCCGGCGACGAAGTGCTGCTCAAACGCTATGCCGAAACGCGGCGCAAGCATCCTCTGGTTACCGGGGATGTGAGCCTGCGCGAGGCCATCGCCTCCGAGCGGCGATTGCTGGAACCCATCACGATCGCGGCGGATTTGGTGATCGATACCTCGAACATGAGCGTGCACGCCCTGCGGGAGCGGATTCGCGAGAGGATAGACCGCCGGCTCGAGGGTCATCTGTCCGTGATGTTCGAGTCGTTCGGCTACAAGCACGGAATTCCGGGCGATTCGGATTTCGTATTCGACGTGCGAAGCCTCCCGAACCCGTACTGGGAGCACGCACTGCGCCACCTGACCGGTCGCGATGCGCCGGTAATCGAGTATCTCGAGGGTTTCTCCAACGTTCGGCAGATGATCGCAGATCTAATCGAATTCTTGGAACAGCGCATCAAAGAATTCGCACAGGCGAATCGCAGCTATTTGACCATCGCCGTGGGCTGCACGGGAGGCCAGCATCGCTCCGTTTATATTGCGGAGGCGTTGGCCCAGCATTTTCGTAAGAGTTATCCGCAGGTGCTGACTCGACACGATTCCCTGCAAAAGAACTAATCTTTGTCGCTTCGGCGCCGCCTCGCGGCGCCGAGACAGAGAAACGCGCGTATCTCGTCGGCCCGCGCACGGGCATCTTCGTATCCCATGGCGATCAACTCGCGCGTAAAGCCGCGCTCGAACAGCAAGTAGCTGAGCAATAGCGTATTGGCGGCATTGTTGGCCCCGAGGGTGCGCAGCAGCACACGCAGGCTTCGCGGCAATTCGCGGACGTGACGACGTGCGATCTCGTTCACATCTCGCGATGGAATGAGCACCAACGACTCGATATGGCGCAGCTCCGAACTCTCGTTGTAGCGCCTGATGCGCTCGAGGTCCGCATGCAGCTGATCCATGAACAGCGAATCCAACATGAACCCGACCATCTGTCCGAAGGAAGGCTCGACCGCCGGCGGCATCGGACCGGAACCGGTGCAGACGGGGTCGTTGACGCCGATGATCAGCAGCCGGTCGGCGCCGAGATGAATCGCCGGACTCAGCGGCGAGGTTTGGCGCATGGCCCCATCGCCGAAATATTGATCATTCAGCAATACGGGGCGAAACAAGAAAGGTATGGACAGGCTGGCCATCAAATGATCCAGCGTCAGTTGCGCACGCGCGCCCTTGCGAAAGACCCTGGCCCAAGGCTCGATCGCGGACGCGGAGGAGTAAAAGGTCACCGATTCGGCATCCGCGTAGCACGTCGCACATACGCCGATCGCCTGTAGATGCTTCTTGTACAGGCTGCGCGGGATTCCGTCGAAATTCAAGTGTCCGCGCAGCAGCTCCCATAATGGCGTGTTGTCGAACAGCGCGTGCGGCGGATGCACCAGCCAACCGCCGGTGAGAAGCGCCAGCATCCAGTGCATTCCGGACTTCAGCATGCTCAGCGCATCGGCTTTGAATACCTGGTGCACGCGAAAATCGCGCCACACGCGCTCGATGGCGTATACCGAGCGCCTGAAGTGCGCGGCGTCCGAAGCGAGCGCGATCGCACTGACGGCGCCGGCGGAAGTGCCGGTAATGATCGGAAACGGACAGCTGGATCCGCGCCGCAGCAGTTCCGCGATCCCTTTGAGCACGCCTACTTGGTAGGCCGAGCGGGCGCCCCCGCCCGTCAATACCAACGCGATCTTGGGCGTCTCAGTCAACCGATCGATCGGTCCCATCATGGTCATAAGTTAGCTCAACGCGTCGATCGCCTCGTCCAAGCCCGACAAGGTCAGCGGGTACATTCGCCCGTCGAGCATATCGCGAATCAGCTCGATCGACGCCGACTGGCGCCAGCGTACTTGCGGCTGCGGGTTGATCCACGCGAATTTCGGATACTTCTTGAGCAAGCGGCGCAGCCATATACTGCCTGGCTCGGCGTTCCAATGTTCGACGCTGCCTCCGGCATAGGTGATTTCGTACGGACTCATGGTCGCATCGCCCACCAGCACCAGCCTGTAGTCCGAAGCGTAAGTGCGCATGACCTCGACGGTGCCGATGTGCTCGTTGAACCGCCGCCGGTTGTCGCGCCACAGAGCCTCGTAGGGGCAATTATGGAAATAATAGTGCTCAAGGTGCTTGAACTCGCTGCGCGCGGCCGAGAACAACTGCTCGCAAGTCCGCACATGATCGTCCATGGATCCGCCGACATCGAGCAACAACAGTACCTTGATGACATTGTGCCGCTCCGCCACCATCTTGATATCCAGCCATCCGCCGGAGCGCGCGGTGGCATCGATGGTCTGCGCTAGAGCCAGCTCCGTAGGTTCGCCGCGGCGCGCAAATCGCCTCAGGCGCCGCAGCGCGACCTTCATGTTGCGGGTATCGAGCTCCGCGGTATCGTCGAGGTTGGCGAACTCGCGCCTGTCCCAGACTTTTGCGGCGCTGCGGTTCCGCGATGCCTCCTGGCCCATCCGTACGCCCTCAGGATTGTAACCGTACGCCCCAAACGGCGAAGTCCCGGCGGTACCGATCCATTTGCTGCCGCCTTGATGCCTATCCTGCTGCTCCTGTAGCCGCTTCTTCAGAGTTCCCATCAATTTCGCCCAGCCGCCCAACGCGTCGATCTCGGACTTCTCGGCGTCGCTGAAGTCCCGGATCGCGAGCTTTTCGAGCCAGTCGCCCGGCAATTCGCGCGACATCGCCGCATACAGCTCCTCGGCGCCTTTGAAATGCGCTGCGAACGCCAGATCGAAACGGTCGTAATACCGCTCGTCCTTGACCAAGCAGGTCCGCGCCAAAAAATAAAACCGTTCCGCGCTCAATTCGCTCAAGCCTCGTTGCAGCGCCTCGAGCAAGCTTAAGAATTCAGTTATGGAGACAGGCACGCCTGCCTTTCGCAATAGAAAGAAAAATCTAGCGAGCATTCCGGCGGTTGAGAAACAGCAGTTGCTCGAACAGGTGCACGTCTTGTTCGTTCTTCAGCAAAGCGCCGTACAACGGCGGAATCAATTTCTTCTCATCGCCGCTGCGCAAGGCTTCCGGCGCAATATCATCGGACACCAGAAGCTTGATCCAATCCAGCAACTCCGAGGTAGTCGGTTTCTTTTTCAGGCCCGGGGTCTCGCGGACGCGGAAAAAGCTCGCCAGCGCCTCGTGCAGAAGCTCGCGCTTCAAGCCCGGAAAATGCACGTCGACGATCTGCGTCATCGTCGCCGCATCCGGAAAGCGGATGTAGTGGAAAAAACACCGTCTCAAGAATGCATCGGGCAACTCTTTTTCGCTATTGCTGGTGATCACGACCACCGGGCGATGCTTGGCGCGCACGGTCTCGCGCGTTTCATAGACGAAGAAATCCATGCGATCCAGCTCGCGCAGCAGATCGTTCGGGAATTCGATATCCGCCTTGTCGATCTCGTCTATCAGCAGGACCGGCTGCGTTTCGCAATCGAACGCCTCCCATAGCGTGCCCTTCACGATGTAATTGCTAATGTCCTTGGACTCCGGATCGCCGAGCTGCGAATCGCGCAGGCGCGACACCGCGTCGTATTCGTACAGGCCCTGCTGGGCCTTGGTGGTGGATTTTATGTGCCACTCGTACAGCGGCTTCGACAACGATCTGGCAATCTCGGTCGCGAGCAGCGTTTTGCCCGTCCCTGGTTCGCCCTTGATCAACAGCGGGCGCGACAGCACCATTGCGGCGTTCACCGCGGCCATCAGCTCCTCGGTCGCAATGTACCGGTCGGTGCCGCGAAACTCCTGGCGCATGGCTATTTGCGCCTGACCTGCAGAATTTGCATGGAATTCGTGCCGCCGGAAACGCCGCTGAGCTCGCCCTTGGTGAGAATGATGAAATCATTCTCGGCGACCAATTTCAGATCGAGCAGCAGGCCGAATATCGAAAAGTAGAACGCCTCGCGATCCTTGTCGGCGACATCGTAGGCAACCGGGTACACGCCGCGGTACAGAGTGACGCGGCAACGCGTGGCTTCGTTTCGCGTAAAGGCATAGATCGGAATGTCCGACCGAACCCGGGACATCCACAGCGCAGTCGATCCGGATTCGGTGAGCGCGACAATCGCCTTGACATGCAGGTGATTCGCGGTGTACATCACCGCTGCCGCGATCGCCTCGTCGAAGCGCTCGTAATAGCCGGTTTTGCGCTGCCGAATTCGCACATGCGCGAGTTGATACTTTTCGGCGCCGATGATGATCTGCGACATTGCCTCGACGACCTTCGTCGGATGCTTGCCGGCCGCGGTTTCGGCCGAAAGCATGACGGCGTCCGTGCCGTCCATGACGGCGTTGGCCACGTCCGAGACCTCGGCGCGCGTCGGAATCGTATTGACGATCATCGATTCCATCATTTGCGTCGCCATGATGACCAGACGATTCTGATGGCGGGCCTCGAGAATGATTTGCTTCTGCAGACCGGCGAGCTCGGCATAGCCCATTTCGACGCCAAGGTCGCCGCGCGCCACCATGACGGCATCGCTCGCCCGCACCACTTCGGCCAGATTCGTGATCGCTTCCGCGCGCTCGATCTTTGCCACGAGAAGCGCATGGCCTCCCGCCTTGCGCAATAGCTCGCGGGCCTCGTCCATGTCGGTGGCGTCGCGCGGGAAGGACACAGCAAGGTAATCCACCTTGATGTGCGCGGCCGTGCGGATATCCTCGCGATCCTTGTCGGTGAGCGCGCCCGCGGATAACCCGCCCCCGTGCCGGTTGATCCCCTTGTTGTTGCCGAGCTCGCCGCCGACCAGCACCTGCGTTTTGATGCGCGGGCCGTCGATGCTCGTCACTTTCAGGCTGATCTGCCCGTCGTTCAACAACAGCACATCGCCGACGGAAACATCCGTCGGCAACTTCTTGTAGGCAATGCCTACGCTAAGATCGTTGCCCGCATCCACTGCAAGGGAGGCGTCTAGGGTAAACGGCGCGCCGTCGGCCAGAGTCACTTTGCCGGCCGCAAATCGATCGATTCGGATCTTCGGCCCCTGCAGGTCTCCGAGAATCCCCACGTAGCGGCCCGCTTTGCTCGCGGCCTCGCGGACCAATTGCACTCGCCGCGCATGGTCCGCGACGACACCGTGCGAGAAGTTCAGCCGAACGACATCCACGCCGGCGCGAACCATGTCGGTAAGCACGGCGGAGTCGTCCGTGGCGGGACCCAAGGTCGCCAAGATCTTGGTGCGTCGAAGTAGGGTACTCATGCCGCGCGCCTCTCGAGAATCTCGACCGCGGGCAGTTTCTTGCCCTCGACAAATTCCAGGAACGCGCCGCCGCCGGTCGATATATAGGAAATGCTCTCCGCTATGCCGTATTTTTCGATTGCAGCGAGCGTGTCGCCGCCGCCTGCGAGCGAAAACGCCTTGCTGCGCGCAATCGCGTTGGCCAGGGTGCGCGTGCCTTCGCCGAATTGCTCAAATTCGAACACGCCGACCGGCCCGTTCCACAGGATGGTGCCGGCGGAGGAAAGGAGCTTCGCCATCTGTTCCGCGGAATCCGGGCCGATATCGAGAATCATGTCGTCATCCGACACGGCATCGACCGGCTTCACGTCGGCCTCGGCCGTCGCCGAAAATTCCTTGGCGACAACCACATCGGTCGGCATCGGGATGACGATGCCGCGCTTTTGCGACTGATCCAGCAAGCGCTTGCAGATGTCCAGCATGTCCGGTTCGTAAAGGGACTTGCCCACATTGAAACCGAGCGCCGCCAGAAATGTATTGGCGATGCCGCCGCCGACTATTAATTGATCGACCTTGCTCAGCAGGGACTCGAGCACGGTGAGCTTGGTCGATACCTTGGAGCCTGCGACGATCGCCAAGAGCGGCCTGGCGGGCTTATCGAGCGCCGTTTCGAGCGCCGCCAACTCGCTGACAAGCAGGGGTCCGGCGCAAGCGATCGGCGCGTACTTGGCGACGCCGTGAGTGCTTGCCTCGGCGCGATGCGCGGTGCCGAAGGCGTCCATCACGTATATATCGCAGAGCGCCGCCATTTTCTTCGCTAGATCGTCGCCGTTGATCTTTTCACCTTTGTTGAAGCGAACATTCTCGAGCAGCACGACTTCGCCGGCGGCGACATCGACGCCGCCCAGCCAATCGCGCTTCAGCGCGACTGGAACTCCAAGCAATTGCGCCAGGCGTTTGGCCACGGGGGCGAGAGAATACTCGGCGGCGTATTTTCCCTCCTCGGGCCTGCCCAGATGAGACATCACCAGAACGTGCGCCTTTGAGGTAAGCGCCCACTGCACGGTCGGTAATGCTGCGCGAATCCGCGCATCGCTGGTCACGACTCCATCTAGGACCGGGACGTTCAAGTCCTCCCGTATCAACACGCGCTTGCCGGACAGATCGAGGCTCATCATTTTCTTGATTTTCACCTCAGGCGACCTTCGACCAAGCCAGGGTGGTGTCCAGCATGCGATTCGAGAAACCCCACTCGTTGTCGTACCACGCGCAGACCTTCACCAGCGTTCCCTGAATGACCTTGGTCAAAGTCGCATCGTAAGTCGAGGAGGCCGGGTCGTGATTGAAATCCACCGACACGAGCGGCTGGTCGTTATAGGCCAGGATTCCCTTGAGCGCGCCGCCCGCCGCTTTTTTGACGGCGTTGTGCACTTCCTCGACCGTGGTCTTGCGCGCAGCCAGGAAGCTCAAATCGACGAGCGAGACGTTGATGGTCGGTACTCGTATCGCGAAGCCGTCGATCTTACCCTTCAGTTCAGGCAGCACCAATCCTACCGCGGCGGCGGCCCCGGTCTTCGTGGGAATCATGGACATGGTCGCGGATCGCGCCCGTCGAAGGTCGGAGTGGTACACGTCGGTCAATACTTGATCGTTGGTGTAGGAATGCACCGTGTTCATGACCCCGGCCAAAATACCGATTTCGTCGTGCAAAACTTTCGCAAGCGGCGCGAGGCAGTTAGTGGTGCAGGAAGCGTTGGAGATCACCGTATCGCTGCCCTTCAACACGCCATGGTTCACGCCGTAGACGATGGTCGCGTCGACATCCTCGGCCGCCGGCGCCGAAATCACGACTTTCTTGGCGCCGGCCGCAATATGCGCCGAGGCCTTCGCTTTACTCGTAAAAAGACCGGTGCACTCCAGCACGAAATCCACGCCAAGTTCGCGCCAGGGCAATTTGGACGGATCGCGTTGCGCGACCACGCGGATGCGGTCGCCGTTGACCACCATCGCATCGCCGTCGACGTGCACTTCGCCGCGGAACCGGCCGTGGGCTGTATCGAAACGCGTCAAATGAGCATTGGTGTTGGCATCGCCGAGATCGTTGATCGCGATAATCTTTATCGCATCCCCATGTTTGCCCTCATAAAGAGCGCGCAGGATATTGCGGCCGATGCGTCCGTAACCATTGATGCCCACCTTGATTGCCATCGTCTTTGACTCCCGTAAATTCAATACTCAAGTAGCCAGCACCGTGTTGATCGCCTCGATCACATGCTGCGGCGTGAACCCGTATTGCTGAAACAGCACTTTTGCCGGCGCCGACGCGCCAAAATGGTCAATGCCGACAATCTGGCCCTGCAGGCCGACGTAATGCCACCAGGGCTCGCGCGCGCCGGCCTCGACTGCAACGCGGCGCGTAACGCCTTTGGGCAACACGCTTTGCTTATAAGCTTCGTCCTGACGCTCATAGGTCGTCACGCTCGGCATCGATACGAGGCGGACCTTGCGCCCCCGGCCGAGAAAATCACGCACCGCTTCGGCGGCAATCCCGACTTCGGAGCCCGTGGCGATCACGATCGCTTCCGGCGGACCCTCGCTATCGATCAACACATACGCGCCGCGGGCGATTGCAGCCACCTGCGCGCCGTCGCGAGCTTGATGCACGACCCGTTGTCGGGTGAACACCAGGCACGTAGGCCCGTCGCGATTCTCGATTGCCGCAGTCCAGGATGCCGCGGTCTCCACCGCGTCGCAGGGCCGCCAGACATCCATATGCGGGATGACCCGCAGGCTCGCCAGGTGCTCGATCGGCTGATGCGTCGGGCCGTCTTCGCCGAGTCCGATCGAGTCGTGAGTATAGACGAATATCACGCGCAGACGCATCAGCGCCGCCATGCGCAACGCATTGCGCGCATAGTCCGAAAAGGTCAAGAAAGTGCCGCCGTAGGGAATGAGTCCGCCGTGCGCGGTGACGCCGTTTAGAATGGCCGACATCCCGAATTCACGCACGCCGAAATGCACATAATTGCCTGCAGGCGCGGCCGGCGTCAGCACGACCGAATCCTTGCGCAGCGTGCCGTTCGATGGCGTGAGATCCGCCGAGCCGCCGATCAGCTCGGGCAAATTGGGGCCGAAGGCGTTGAGCGCCGCCTGCGATGATTGGCGCGTGGCGAGCAACTGGCCCTCGGACTGCGTGCTTCCGATATAGGCCTGAGCGAGTGCGGCAAAGGCCGCCGGCAGGTCGCCGGCCATCCGCCGTTCCAGCTCCGCGGCCAGGGCGGGAAACTCCCGCTTGTAGGCGGCAAATCGCCGGCGCCATTGCTGCTCCGCGCGCGCGCCCTTCTCGCGCATGTCCCACGCGGCGCGAATCTCCGGCGGAATTTCAAACGGCGGGGAAGGCCAATTCAGGCGAATTCGGGCCGCGGCGATCTCCGCCGCGCCCATGGCCTCGCCGTGCATGGACGCCGTGCCTTGCTTATTGGGCGCGCCCCAGCCGATGGTGCTCTTGCAGCAAATGAACGACGGTCGGTCGGCGACGGCGCGCGCCGCCGCCAGCGCGGAGGCGACCGCCGCGCTGTCCTGACCGTCGACATGAGGCAGCACATGCCATCCATAGGCCTCGAAGCGCCGCGGCGTGTCGTCGGTGAACCACCCCTGTACCCTGCCGTCGATGGAAATTCCGTTGTCGTCGTATATGACGGTGAGCTTGCCGAGCTTCTGCATGCCCGCAAAGGAGGCGATCTCGTGCGAGATCCCTTCCATCAGGCACCCATCGCCGCAGAACGCGTAGGTGTGGTGATCGACGATCGCATGCCCGGGGCGATTGAATGTGGCGGCGAGCGAGCGTTCTGCCAGCGCCATGCCCACGGCATTGGCAATACCCTGGCCCAACGGTCCGGTGGTGGTCTCAATGCCGAGGTGCAGCTCGCGCTCCGGATGTCCCGGCGTCTTGGAGCCGAACTGCCGAAAATTCCGCAGCTCATCCATCGACAGGGGGCATCCCGTCAAATGCAGCACGGAGTACAACAACATGGAAGCATGGCCGTTCGAAAGAACGAACCGGTCACGGTCCCACCAAGTCGGATTGCCGGGATTGAACTTAAGCACGTCCCGCCAGAGGACCTCGGCGATGTCGGCCATGCCCATAGGCGCGCCCGGATGGCCGGAATTGGCCTTCTCGACGGCGTCCATCGATAACGCACGTATCGCGTTGGCAAGCTCGCGGCGGGTAGGCATGGGGGCGCTTCTATCCAATGAAAGACCGCGTATTCTCCCCGATGCGACCGTCGCCAGCAACCGACAGGCCGCGCTCGCTGCCTTGCCCGCGGCAGTTACTTGGCCCAAAATCGCAGCCTGACTTTTCTTAAGGAACACGGTCACACAATTGCAGCCTACTTATGTATAGCGCATTCGCGCGCCCCCATGACCCAGTTCACCGTTGCCGCCCGCATGCTTTGCTAACATTTCGCCGATGCAAATTCTTCAAATTACCGACCCACACCTATACGGCAGCGCCGACGGCAGATTGCGCGGAGTGCAGACCGATTCGAGTCTGCGTGCCGTTCTGGACGATGCGTTCATGCAGGTCCCCGATTACGCCGCCATCCTGATCACGGGAGATCTCGTGCAGGACGACACGTCCGGCTATTTGCGCTTCCGCAGCATCTTCGGCAACTTGCAAAAGCCGGTGCTGTGCATTCCGGGCAATCATGACGAGCCTGAAGCGATGCGCCGCTCGCTCAACGCCGCGCCGTTTCAAATCTGCGGAGCCCACCACGTCGGAGATTGGCACTTCATCATGTTGGACAGCTACGATGCGGGGCATGTCGGCGGCCGCTTGAGCGACAATGAACTCGAGCGCCTCGACTACGCCCTGGCAAGCTCTCCCGCCAACGCGATGGTTTGCTTGCACCATCACCCGGTTGCAATGGGCAGCCGCTGGCTCGATGGCATAGGACTCGCCAACGCCGATGAGTTCTGGCGGATAATCGATTCGCATACGCATGTGCGCGCCGTCGCGTGGGGCCACGTGCATCAGAATTACGACGGCCGTCGCGGCAACGTGCAGCTATTTGCGACGCCGTCCACCGGAGCGCAATTCTTGCCTCATAGCGATCGGTACGCGATAGACTCTCTGCCCCCCGCCTACCGCCGGTTCGATCTGCGGGCCGACGGCCGCATCGACACCGAAGTTCGCTGGGTGCAATCGCTGCCGATGCAGCAGTCCGCGTCTTGCTAGATACATAAGGCCCGCCAGGCGCAAAGGGATTCGATGCGGCATTCCTACCTAGGCTCGCGGCGGTTCGGGCTCGCTGTATGCTGCCTGGTGCTTTGCGCCGCGGCTCGAGCGGACGGCACGCTGCATTCGCTCTGGGAATTGCACGGCAAACACAATACCGTCTATCTCCTCGGCTCCATCCACGTACTGCGCCCGGGCGATTACCCGCTTCCCAAGGTCGTGCTCGATGCGTACGGCCGCGCGAAGTCGGTGATGATGGAAATCAATCTGGAGGAAATCGACTCCGCGCAGGTTCAAGCGCAGATGCTATCCAGCGCGATGCTGCCCGAGGGCAAGACCTTGCCGCAGATACTGGGGACAACGCGCTACGCGCGAGCCGAGACTTTGGCGCATGCGCTCGGAATCGAACTCTCCGCGTTCGACGCATTCGCTCCGTGGTTCGTCGCCGAGGCTATTTCCCAAATGCAATTGACGGCGCTCGGATTTCAACCCCAGTCCGGCGTCGAAATGTATTTCATGGAACGCGCGCACAGCGACGGCAAACCACTTGCGGGCCTCGAGACCGTACACGATCAAATCGCGTTGTTCGAAGGCATGCCTTTGGACGCTCAAGCGGACTACTTGATAGCCAGTCTGGAGGAGGCGCACGACCTACCGCAACAAGTGGACGACATGGTGCGTGCGTGGCAGCGCGGAGACACCACCTGGTTCGAGACTCAGCTAAGGCAGGAGCTGGGACGCGATCCTGCCCTCTATCAATCAGTGTTGGCGGTGCGTAACCGCAAATGGATCCCAAGAATCGAGGCGCTGCTCAACGACGATAAGGACTATCTCATCATTGTCGGCACCGGCCATCTCGTCGGCCGGGACAGCGTCGTCGAATTGCTCAAGGCCGACGGAATCGCCGCCATCCAACGCTAGGCAGCCTCCCAGCGCAGGGCGCACCGCGCATTTTGTCAAGAAATGCAAATTCACCCTCGAGCGGCCTCGATGGACGGCGCCTGTGCCAAAGTACGAGAATCAAGTATGACCATCTCTAATTCTCCATCGCCCAATCCGCCGCCGGCGGATCCCACAGTGCCGCACGAAGCGCGAGTGCTGCTCGTCGATGATGACCGCGAGTTATGCCAAATGCTGACCGAGTATCTGCAGGCCGAGCATTTTGACGTGAAAAGCGTGCATGACGGTGCCGACGCATTGACAGAGCTGGAGGCGAACGATTTCGAGATCCTGATACTCGATGTAATGTTGCCGAGCGTCAGCGGTTTTGACGTATTGCGCAAGCTCGGCGCCTCGTACGAGACTCCGATATTGATGCTGACGGCGCGGGGCGATGACGTGGATCGCATCGTCGGCCTGGAACTCGGTGCAGACGATTACCTCAGCAAGCCGTTCAACCCCCGCGAGCTGGTGGCGCGAGTGCGGGCAATTTTACGCCGCGCCAGCAACCGCCTGGCGCGCGGCACGGTTCCCGACGAGCTGAGCGTGGGGCCGATCGTTCTGAACACCGGCATGCATCAAGTGCGCGTGGCGGACAAGCCGGTGCCGCTGACCGGAGCGGAGTTCCGCGTGCTCGAATTGCTCATGCGCTCGGCGGGTCAGGTAATCTCGCGCGAGGCGATGACCGAGCAGGCCCTGGGCCGCAAGCTCGTGCCTTACGATCGCAGCATCGATACGCACATCAGCAATCTGCGCCGCAAGCTCGATCTGGAAGCGGGGAAAAACCCCGAGATAAAGAATGTGCGCGGCTCTGGATATACGCTGACTTGGGCTCATGCATAGCCTGTTCCTCCGCATCTTCATGCTGTTCTGGGTGGCGATGGCGCTGATCGTCGGCGGCAGCATTGCCATTACCTTTACGGTTGCCGCCCGGGAATACGATTCCCAGGAGGCGCAGCGGCGTCCCTCCGTTGCGATTCCAGCATCGGAGGCCCTGGCAATGGGCGGCATCGGCGCGCTCAAGAGTTGGCTCGAGGCGAACAAGAACTCCATACCGGACCGGGATCTGTACATCATCGGTCCGGATGGCGCGGATATTCTCGGCCGGCATCTGACCGAAAGCGCGGCGCGGCGCTTGGAATTCTTCAACCGCGAAGCCATGGTGGGCCTCGAGCCGCGACCCTCCGGCTCGCCGCCGCCGCGCAACTTCCGTCCGACGCGGGTCGCGCCGCAGATCGTCGCGGCCGATGGCGCCACCTACACGGTGCTGTTGGTGCCGCGGCGCCCCAGTATATTCGGCGCTCTGAGCCTGCCGGGAATCTCGCTGACCATTCTGTTGATTGCGCTGGTGGTAAGCGCGCTCATCAGCTGGTGGCTGGCGCAGCATTTGAGCGCGCCCATCCGCCGTATCCAGGAAGGCGCTCGCTCGCTCGCCAGCGGAAAGCTCGATGAGCGGGTCAGCGCAGGACTCGAGGGCCGCAAGGATGAGGTTGCGGTATTGGCGCGGGATTTCGACGCCATGGCCGACCGCTTGAGGTCCAACCGCAGCGCGACCACGCAATTGTTGCGCGATATTTCGCACGAACTGCGGTCGCCGCTGGCAAGAATGCGGGTTGCCGTGGGATTGACGCGTCAGCCATCGGCGGATCACGCACGCCAATTGGACCGGCTGGAACGGGAAATCGAAAGACTCGACTCGCTGATCAGCCAAGTCCTGAAGCTCGCTCGCCTGCACGGCACCGACGCGTCGTTCGCGCGCGAGCAGTTCGCAATCGACGAAGTCATCGAGGAAGTCGTGCGCGACGCGAACTTTGAAGGCGCGGTTAAGAGCTGCAAAGTCCGGCTGCAGGGCAACGCGAACGCGACGGTGCACGGCAATAGAGAGCTCGTGCGCAGCGCAATCGAGAACGTCCTGCGCAACGCCGTGAGATATAGTCCGGATGCGATGCCGGTGGAGGTGCTGGTAAATCGCGCTGATGCCGGATTGGTGATTCTGATTCGGGATCGAGGACCGGGCGTACCGCCCGCCGATTTGGAGCGTATATTCGAGCCGTTCTATCGCGTCGCGGAATCGCGCGATCGCGATAGCGGCGGCGAAGGCATCGGCCTGGCCATCACCTCTCAGGTGATGAAGGCTCATGGAGGCTCGGCCAAGGCCAGTAATCCTGCCGCCGGCGGCTTCGAAGTGCGGCTCAGCTTGCCGGGTGAAGTCCTCGCCGCCTAAGCCGAGCGTCGAGATCGTCGGGGGTGGGATTTGAGTCTGTTCGAAGAAGCCTGTAAGTACATTCCGGGCGGGGTCAATTCGCCGGTCCGCGCTTTTCGCAGCGTGGGCGGCGAACCGATATTCTTCAAGAAAGCCGCCGGCGCCTATGCGATCGCCGCCGACGGGCGGCGCTTCATCGACTATGTCGGCTCCTGGGGTCCGATGATTCTAGGTCACGCGCACCCACAGGTCATCAAGGCCGTGCAGGCAACGGCCGCCGACGGCCTGAGCTTCGGGGCGCCGACCGAGCTTGAAACGGCGCTGGCGCGGCGCGTGACCGAACTCATGCCGTCTGTTGAGTTGGTGCGGTTCGTGAGTTCGGGCACCGAAGCGACCATGAGCGCGATCCGCTTGGCGCGCGGCTTTACCGGGCGCGATACCATCGTGAAGTTCGAGGGCTGTTATCACGGGCATTCCGACTCGCTGCTGATCAAGGCGGGTTCGGGCGCGCTGACGCTCGGCGTGCCGACCTCGCCTGGCGTCCCGAAGGCGTTGGCCGATTTCACGGTGACGCTCCACTACAACGATGCGAGCCAAGTTCGCGAAGTGTTCCGGCAGATTGGCGGCCGAATCGCTTGCGTCATCGTTGAGCCGGTGGCCGGCAACATGAACTGCGTGCTGCCCGCTTCCGGGTTCCTCGAAACCCTGCGCAGCGAATGCGACCGCAGCGGCGCGCTGCTGATTTTCGACGAGGTGATGACAGGATTTCGGGTGGCGCTGGGGGGCGCGCAGGAACTGTACGGCGTGCGACCCGATATCACCACTCTCGGCAAGATCATCGGCGGCGGCATGCCGGTGGGCGCTTTCGGAGGGCGGCGCGACATCATGCAACGGCTGGCGCCTCTGGGACCGGTCTATCAAGCCGGTACCTTGTCCGGAAATCCGGTGGCGATGGCGGCCGGCTTGAAGACGCTGGAGCTGGTGTCAATGCCGGGATTTCATCGGCGGCTGGGCCTGATGACCGATCTTTTGGCGCAGCAATTGGCTAAGGCGGCCGCGATCGCCGGCATTGGGCTTGCGACCAATCATGTCTGCGGAATGTTCGGATTCTTTTTCACGGAGATGCGTCAGGTCGATTCATTTGCCAAGGTCATGGCCTGCGATGTGGAGCGCTTCAAGCGCTTCTTCCACGGCATGCTCGAGCAGGGCGTGTATTTCGCGCCCTCGGCATTCGAAGCCGGTTTTTTATCGGCGGCGCATACCGAGGCCGACATCGATGCCACCATCGCTGCGGCCGGCCGCGTATTCGCCGCCCTACGCACCGCGTAGAGGCCGGCATGCGCGCATTCGCTTGGTTTTTCGGGCTGATTCTCGCTGGCCTCGCCGCAATTGCGGTTTTCACCTATCCAGCGTGGCTGCTGTTGCATCCGCATTTCGCCTTCCCCTTCCACCGCATCGGCGAGCGTATCGGCATGCTGGCGCTGCTCGTGGGCTTTCTGCTCGTGGCACGCCGCTTGGGCTTGAACGATCGCGGGAGTCTGGGCTACGGCATTTCGCGGCAGGCTTTTATTCGCGAGATGGCTATCGGGCTGGGACTCGGCGTCGCGACCATGTTGGCGGTGGTCGCGATCATGACCGCGCTCGGCCTGCTGGATTGGACGGCGGCCCGCGGTCTCAACGCAACCGCCCTGGCGAAGGTCGTGTCGCTGCGCCTGGTGAGCGGGCTCGCGGTGGCGTTTATCGAAGAAACGTTTCTGCGCGGCGCCATGCTGACTGCCATCGAGCGAGAATCCGGCGTGACGGCGGCCGTCTTGCTGACCGCCGTCGTTTACTCGGCGAGCCACTTCTTCGCAAGCTTCCACATTCCGCCGGAACAAGTGTCGGCGTGGAGCGGCCTGGATCTGGTGGCAGGCACGCTGCACTCGTTCGCCCATCCGCTTGAGCTGGCGGATGCCTTCCTTTGCCTGCTGGCGGTCGGCATCGTGCTCGGCATCATCCGCGCCGCGACCGGCAACATCGCGGCCTGCATCGGACTGCATGCGGGCTGGGTCTGGGTGATGTTGGTCGTGCACGAGCTCGAACAGCCGCTACGCACTTCTCCCTTGAGCTTTCTGCTGAGCCGCTTCGACGGATTCGTGGGATGGCTCGTGCTCGCATGGGTGATCCTGCTCGGCTTCGCTCTGAGGCGCTTCTACGCGCGGCGCGCCTAATGGACCGTCCTATGCCAGCGGAGCGAGGACGTCGAGCCGCCGAATGGGATCATCGAGTTCCAAACAGTTCTGCTTCTCGGCTGGAGCGATGGGGAGAATTTCAGCCAGCCGATGCCCGACCCACGCGGCATCGTCCAGCCGCATTTCAATGTCCGTGTAGACCTCTCCCAGTTGCGGAAGCACGCTCTTCAGCAATTTGGGCAGGCGCGCATGGCGTTCCGGCACCGGCACCGTAGGTTCCGCGGCCAGCCACTCGACCTCGCCGAGATTGAGGCCATCCGCCTGCCGGCTCCGGCTGTGAATGCGAAAGCGCCCTTGTCCGACGCAAGTGAGGCCGAGAAAACCGTCCGACAATTGATGAAAGTCGACGATCTTCGCCATCGTGCCGACGTCGCAAAATTCGGCCGGCCCCGCCTCTTGTCCTTCGCGAATCAGCACCACGCCGAAGTCCTGGGCCTCGCGCATGCAACGCCGCACCATGTCGACATAGCGCGTTTCGAAGATTCTCAAGGGCAGCGGCCCGTCGGGAAACAGCACGATATTGAGCGGGAAAAGCGCGATCGAATTCACTAGGAGCCTGTCTGACCGGCGCGCGCGCGCAGCTCGTCGAGCAGCTTGTCGTGCAAACCGCCGAAGCCGCCGTTGCTCATGATGAGCACCTGATCGCCCGGCCGGCTGTCCTCCGCCAATCCCTTGGCCAGCTCATCGACAGTCTCCGCAAAACGCACTCGATCGCCGAGCGCTGCGACCGCGGCCGGCAGGTCCCAGCCCAGATCCGCGGGTTTGAAGAACCAGCTGCGGTCGGCCGACGCGAGCGCTGGCGCCAGCTGCTCGCGATGAATGCCGAGCTTCATGGTATTGGATCGCGGTTCAACGACGGCCACGATTCGCGCGCCCGCGGCCCGCGCCCGCAGTGCGCCCAAGGTCGCTGCAATCGCCGTCGGGTGGTGCGCGAAGTCATCATATACCGTCACCCCCGCGACGGTTCCGCGAAGCTCCATGCGGCGTTTGACGCCGCGGAACTCTCCGAGCGCCGATGCGGCGCGCTCCGGGGACACACCGGAATGACTCGCTGCCGCGATCGCCGCCAACGCGTTCATGACGTTGTGCTCGCCAAGCAGCGACCAATTGACCTGCGCGACGGCGCGCCCCTGAAAATGCACGGCAAATTGGCTGCACGCGGACTGCGGCGCAAGGCGCGCGCTCCAATCGGCGCCGCTCAAAGCCACGCTGAATGTTTCGCGCTGCGTCCAGCAGCCCATCTTTAAGGTCGCAGCGAGCTCGGCATCCTCGCCATTGACGATCAGCCGGCCCGCCGCCGGCACGGTGCGTAATAGTTGATTGAACTGGCGGCGGATCGCTGCGACATCCTCATAGATATCGGCATGGTCGTATTCCAAATTATTGAGAATCGCCGTGCGCGGCCGGTAGTGAACGAACTTGGCGCGCTTGTCGAAGAATGCCGTGTCGTACTCATCGGCTTCGATGACGAAGCATGGCCCATTGCCTAAGCGTGCGGTGGAATCGAAATTGGATGGGGCACCGCCGATCAGGAATCCCGGAGCAAGACCCGAATGTTCCAAGATCCACGCCAGCATACTGGCGGTCGTTGTCTTGCCGTGGGTGCCCGCGACCGCGATCACGTGCCTCTTGCGCAGCACCTGTTCTGCCAGCCATTGGGGTCCCGACGTATAGGGCAAATCTCGATCCAGCATCGCCTCGACGACCGGACTGCCGCGGCTCAGCGCATTGCCGACGACGATGATATCGGGCCGTAGATCAAGCTGATCGGCGCCGTACCCTTCGATGAACTCGATGCCCAGCGCGGCAAGCTGGGTGCTCATCGGCGGATAGACGTTCAGATCCGATCCGGTCACGCGGAATCCCGCGGCCTGCGCGATCGCGGCGACTCCCCCCATAAAGGTGCCCCCGATCCCTAGGATATGCACATGCATGGGTTATGTGCCCGGCAGCAATTGCTGTTCCAGTGCGAACGACAACAACAGGGAACCCACGCTGATCGCAGCCCCTAAGGCTAAGCCCGAGTCCAGGGCGGCGCGCCATATGTTGGCGCAGGCGAGCAAATACCATATCAGCCCGACCAACAGCAGCAACCCCAGCGGTATCGAAAAAGGATTGTCGGATCCGACGAAATTGAGGAGCGCGCCCAATGGATATAGGACGAGATCCGCGAGAACCGCGACACCCAGCAAGGCGATGCCGGTTTGCACGAAGCGCTGGCGGTGTCTCGCGATGCTCAGCACCGCCCAAGTAAAGGCCAGCGGCAAGCCGACGCTAAATGCGACCCGCATGACGATCCGGTCGCCGGAACCCGGCGGCAACAGCGCGCCCAGTACTTCAACAATGGCCGCGATCGCCGCCACCAAGCTCAACAAAAAAACAGACGCCGGCAGCTGGGCCGGCGTCTTGCGCCACAGTGCAATGTCCCAAAATGCCTTTGCGAGTCGCAGCATCGTCCGATTCAGTCATAATCGATTCCAAATTGTACACTCGGATTAATCCAATGCCTGACGCGATTTGGATCGATCGAAACCACGAACTGCCGGCGCTGGCGCGCGAGCTCGAACCGCACGCGTGGATTGGCGTCGATACGGAGTTCCTTCGCGAGAGAACTTTCTTTCCAAAACTGTGCCTGCTGCAGCTCTCGGCGGGCACCCAAATCTGGTGTGTGGACACCTTGCGAGCGGGCAGCCTGGAGGCGTTGGTTCCGGCGTTGACCGCGGCGGCGACGCGCAAAGTGATACACGCCGCCCGCCAGGATCTCGAAGCATTCTACCTGACGACCAAGCGCGTGATTTCGCCGGTATTCGACACGCAGATCGCGGCCGCCTGCACCGGGCTCAAACCGCAGGTCGGCTATGCGGAGCTGGTGAAGACTTTGCTGGATGTGACGCTGACCAAAGGTCAAACGCGCACCGATTGGTCGAAGCGGCCGCTTACCCGCGCGCAACTTGAGTACGCGGCGGACGATGTGCTGTATCTCGGCGAAATCGCCGCCCTCCTCGGAGCGCGGCTGCGCGAGCTGAAGCGCGAACATTGGGTGTTGGAGGATTGCCTGGCGCTCGAAGATCCGCGGCTCTACGATGCCGATCCGAACCAAGCATGGGCAAGACTTCGCGGTCTTGCGCAACTCTCCCCGGCGCCGCGCGCGCGTGCGAAAGTCATCGCCATGTGGCGCGAAAGGTCGGCGCGCGAGCGCGATCTGCCGCGCTCATGGATCATTTCCGATGCCGCAATATTCTCGATTGCGCACGCAAATCCCGCGACTCCGCAAGCGCTCGGCGCATTGCAATCAACCTCGCCGGCGTTGAACGAAGCCTTTGCCGCGGCGCTGCTCGATGAGCTGCGTGGCGCGCCGGCCGCTGAAATGACGGATCAGGAACCTGGTCAAGATTCGCGCCCGACTCCGCAGCAGAAAGCTCTGATCGAGCGGCTCGTCAAAACCGTCGATGCGCGCGCAACCGAACTGGGAGTGAGCGCCGAGGTTCTCGCGCCGCGCGGGGAACTCAAAGCTCTCGCCATGGGACAGCGTCAGGCGCATTCCCTCACCGGCTGGCGGCGAGAGGAAATAGGAACGCGGCTTCTCGAACACCTTGACTAGTCGAGCGCCTCGACTAGCCGGGCACTGCGCGCTGAATACTCTTGAATACGGTTTCCTTATCGGCATCCGCGTCCACGATCTGCAATAACCCGGCCAACCGGTAGTATTCGATCAGCGGCTTGGTCTGCGCCTCGTAAACCTCGAGGCGCTTGCCGATCACTTCCTCCTTGTCGTCCGGCCGCTGTATCAGCCGCGACGCATCTCCGCTTTCGGGGCAATGGGGCGGGGCACCGGGCGGCGATGTGAACACGTTGAAAACGCGCCCACAATCCTGGCAGATTCGGCGCCCCGTCAGGCGTTTGAACAAAATGCCCATGTCGACATTCAGGAGCACCACCGCCTCGAGCGGCTTTCGCAGGTCGCCGAGCATCTCCTCCAGCGCCTCGGCTTGGACGATGTTGCGAGGAAAGCCGTCTAAAATGAAGCCCTTGACGCCATCAGGGCGGCCCAATCGCTCGCGAATCATTCCGAGCACCGTGGCATCGTCGACCAGCTTGCCCGCATCCATGGCCGCCTTCGCGCGCAGCCCAAGCTCGGTCCCCTCGGCTACTGCCTCGCGCAGCAGGTCGCCGGTTGATATATGTGGCACGGCATAGGTCTTCACCAGCAGCTCTGACTGCGTACCTTTGCCGGAACCGGGTGCACCTAGTAGGACTATTCGCATGATTCGTTATGGTAGTGCAAGCGCGCTACCGTACCTTCGCATGAGGCCATCGTCAAACCGCGCACCGGCCGCGAGCGGGGCCGGCGGCGCGGCCTTTCGCGCGCCGTACCCCGTGCCTAGGGCACGCCGATCGGCTATCCTGCGCGATGTTTCGTGCGGCCACTCTTGAATCACATGCGAACCCAAAAACTGCGAAGCAAAAAGCGCTCATCTCCCAAGAACGCGTTCTACGCTCAGTCCGGCGGCGTCTCCGCCGTCATCAACGCTTCCGCCTGCGGTCTGATCGAAACGGCGCGCAAGTACCCGGACAAAATAGCCAAGGTGTATGCCGGCCGTCACGGCATCGTCGGCGCGCTGACCGAGGACTTGATCGATACCAGTTTGGAAAGCCGGGCAACCATCAGAGGCTTGCGCCATACCCCCGGCGGCGCGTTCGGATCGGCGCGCTACAAGCTGGCCAGCATCGACAAGAACCGCGCGCAGTATGAGCGGCTGATCGAAGTATTCCGCGCGCACGACATCGGATATTTCTTTTATAACGGCGGCAATGATTCCATGGACACCGCCCACAAGGTGTCGGAAATCGGCGTCCAGCTCGGCTACCCGATCATCTGCATCGGTATTCCCAAGACCGTCGACAACGATTTGGCCGTAACCGACTGTTGCCCCGGTTTTGGCTCCGTGGCCAAGTACATCGCCGTTTCCACGCGAGAGGCGGCGCTGGATGTCTTATCCATGGCCCGCACCTCGACCAAGGTTTTCGTGCTCGAGGTCATGGGCCGCCACGCCGGCTGGATTGCCGCGGCGGGAGGGCTCGCCGGGGAAAAGACGAGAGACCCGCCGCATATCATTCTGTTTCCCGAAATTACTTTCGATCGAACGCGGTTTTTGGCGAAGGTCGAGCAGTCCGTCGAGAACTCCGGCTACTGCGTCGTGGTGGTTTCCGAAGGCGTGCGCACTGCCGACGGTAAATTTTTGGCCGAAGCCGGTACTAAGGACGCCTTCGGACATTCGCAGCTGGGCGGCGTCGGGCCGGTGGTGGCGCAGATGACCCAGGACGCCTTCGGCTACAAGTTTCATTGGGCCGTTGCCGATTATCTGCAACGATCGGCGCGCCACTTAGCATCGAAGGTGGACGTCGAACAGGCTTACGCGGTCGGCAAGGCGGCCGTCGAATTGGCATTGCAAGGCAAGAACGCGGTGATGCCGGTGATCGTGAGGAGGTCCTCCAAACCTTATCGATGGAGCATCGGCGAAGCGCCGCTTGCCACCGTCGCGAACCAGGAAAAAAAGCTGCCCCGCGCGTTCATCACGGCTGACGGCTTCGGCATCACGGCGGCCTGCCGGCGCTATTTATTGCCGCTCATCGGCGGCGAAGACTACCCGCCGTATATCCGCGGCATGCCGGCCTACGTCGCCCTGAAGGGCCGCAGCGTGCCTCGGCGGCTCAAGCAACCTTTTGTGGTATAGTCGCGGCGCTTTTTTAATAATAAGCTCATATTTTTCAATAACATAAGATGTCTGGAGTAATCAAATGACTCTTGATAATGCGCTATGGCTGGCGATTGCCGCGGGAGTAATTGCAATCGTCTACGGCCTCGTTTCCGTACGCTGGATCTTGTCGCAGCCGGCCGGCAGCGCACGCATGCAGGAGATTGCCGCAGCGATCCAGGCAGGGGCACGCGCTTATTTGAATCGTCAGTACACCACGATCGCATTTGTCGGCGTCATCCTGTTTTTCGCGCTCGGTCTGGCTCTGGGCTGGGCCACTGCCGGCGGCTTTGCGGTGGGCGCGATTCTCTCCGGCATGGCCGGTTATATCGGTATGTTCATTTCGGTTCGTGCCAATGTGCGCACCGCGCAGGCGGCGCATAACGGCATCAATGCCGCGCTCAAGGTCGCTTTTCGCGGCGGCGCCATCACCGGCATGCTGGTGGTGGGCTTGGGGCTGTTGGGGGTTTCCGGGTACTACATCGCCATGGAGCACGTCCTAGGGGATGCCGAGGCGGCGCTGCGCTCCTTGGTTGGCCTGGCATTCGGCGGTTCGCTGATCTCGATTTTCGCGCGCTTGGGCGGCGGCATCTTCACCAAGGGCGCCGATGTCGGGGCGGACCTGGTCGGCAAAGTCGAGGCGGGAATTCCGGAAGATGATCCGCGCAATCCCGCGGTCATTGCCGACAACGTCGGCGACTGCGCCGGCATGGCGGCCGACTTGTTCGAGACCTATGCAGTGACGTTGGTGGCGACCATGCTGCTGGGCGGATTGGTCATGGGCGACTTGGGCGAGCGAGCCATCCTGTTTCCGCTGCTGCTCGGCGCCATTTCCATCGTCTCTTCGATCGTCGGGACTTTTTTCGTCTCGACCCGCGAGGGCGGCAAGATCATGAACGCGCTCTACAAGGGCGTTATCGTTTCGGCGGGAATTTCGGCGATCGCATTTTATTTCGTGTGTGATGCCATCATGGGCGAGCGCGCGATGCACATGTGGCTGTGCACGCTGGTGGGCCTCGGCCTCACGGCGGCGATGATCGTCATTACCGAGTACTACACGGCGACCGAATACAAGCCCGTGCAACACGTGGCCTCGGCGTCGCAGACCGGACACGCCACGAATATCATTGCCGGCCTTGGGGTATCGATGAAAGCCTGCGCATTGCCCGTGATCGCGGTGACATTGAGCATCTGGGCTTCCTATCAACTCTCCGGTCTTTACGGCATCGCCGTCGCCGCCACCGCCATGTTGTCCATGACCGGCATGATCGTCGCGCTCGATGCCTATGGCCCGATCACGGATAACGCCGGCGGCATCGCCGAGATGGCGCATCTGGACAAGAAAGTGCGCGATGTCACCGACCCGCTGGATGCTGTCGGCAATACCACCAAGGCGGTCACCAAGGGCTATGCGATCGGCTCCGCAGGACTGGCGGCCCTGGTGCTGTTTGCGGATTACACCCACAAGCTCGGGGAAGTGCTGGGTCACGCCACCACTTTTGATTTGTCGAACCCGGCGGTCATCATCGGACTGTTCATCGGCGGACTCATCCCCTACCTGTTCGCCGCCATGGCCATGGAAGCCGTGGGCCGCGCGGCAGGCTCGGTGGTCAACGAGGTGCGGCGTCAATTCCGCGAGATCAAGGGCATCATGGAAGGCACCGCGAAACCGGATTACTCCCGTGCGGTGGACATGCTGACCAAGGCGGCAATCAAGGAAATGATCATTCCCTCCTTGTTGCCGATTCTCGTGCCGATCGTGCTGGTCGTCATCGTGAACTGGCTCATGGGTCCCGGCACCGGAGTGCAAGCCCTCGGCGGTCTGCTCATCGGCACGATCGTGACCGGATTGTTCGTCGCCATTTCGATGACCACGGGCGGCGGTGCCTGGGACAACGCCAAGAAGTACATCGAAGAAGGCCATTTCGGCGGCAAGGGCTCCGATGCCCACAAGGCCGCCGTCACCGGCGACACCGTTGGCGACCCTTACAAGGACACGGCGGGCCCCGCCATCAATCCTTTGATCAAGATCATCAATATCGTCGCCTTACTGCTCGTGCCGGTGCTGGGCAAATTGATGTAGCGGGATCAGATATCGAAATATGTAGCGTCGGACTCCGCCGTGCCGTCACGCGTTGCCACCCGCAGCTCCGGCTCTTTGAGCGAGACGCGTGAACGCGGCGGCACGCTGCGAGTGAGAAATACCGATCCGCCGATAACGCTGTCGGCGCCGACGATGGTGTGGCCGCCCAGCACCGTGGCGTTCGCATACAGTGTCGACCCGGTCTCCACCGTGGGATGACGCTTGCGGCCCCGAATGATTTGGCCGCTGGCATCGCGTGGCAGCGACAGCGCGCCCAAGGTGACGCCCTGGTAGAGTTTGACGCCCTCGCCGATCTCCGTCGTTTCACCGATCACCACCCCGGTCGCGTGATCGATAAAAAATGCCGGACCGATGTTGGCGCCGGGGTGAATATCGCAGCCGGTCTTCGAATGGGCCCACTCGGTCATGATGCGCGCCATCATCGGGACCCCCAAATCGTACAAGGCATGCGCGATGCGATAAACGCTGACCGCGAGCACCCCCGGGTAGGCGAGAATGACTTCATCGAGATTCGTCGCCGCGGGGTCCCCGTCGAACGCTGCCTGTACATCGCGCACGAGCAGGGCGCGAATGCCGGGCAGCCGGCGCAAAAAAATTGCAGTCACCTCTTGAGCGCGGGGCGCGCACTCGCCGAATTCCGGTTTTCCGTCCTGCCTTTCCCGCCCGTAGCATAGGCAGTGCTCGATCTCGCGCTCGATTTTCGGCGCCAGCACTTCGACCTGTTGCGCAACATGAGCGCCGAGATTTTCATTGTTCAAATCACGCCGGCCGAAGTAGCCCGGATACATCAGATCGAGTACGGATTCTAGAATTTCCACGATTGCTTCGCGCGAGGGCAGGTAGCGATGCGAAAGTCGTCGCGCGCGGCTATCTCTGGTGTAGCTGCCCAGCAGCTCTTGCGTGAGCTGCTCTAGCACCGTGGTTCGCGATCTGGGATCGACGGCGGCCATCATGATGCCCTCAGGTGGCCTGCATCTTCTCGACGTCGTTGAACATTCCGTCGAATAGTGCCCCCGACAGGTAACGCTCGCCCGCGTCCGGCAGAATCACGACAATGTTCTTGCCCGCCTGCGCCGGCTCGCGCGCCAGCCGCAAGGCGACGGCCATCGCGGCACCGCAGGATATTCCCGACAGAATACCTTCCTCGCGGGCCAGGCGGCGCGCCACGGCGATCGCGTCGGCATCAGTCACTAGCTCGGCGCGATCGACCAGCGACATATCCAAATTTTTGGGGATGAAACCGCCGCCGAGGCCTTGAATCTTGTGCGGAGCCGGTGTCAGGGGCTGCCCCGCCATGGTCTGGGTGATGACGGGTGAATTGGTGGGCTCGACCGCCACGGTGATGATCTTCTTGCCGCGTGTGTGCTTGATGTAGCGGGACACGCCGGTTAGCGTGCCGCCGGTACCGACACCGGAGATGAGCACGTCGACCTTGCCCCCGGTATCGTCCCAAATCTCAGGCCCCGTCGTCCTTTCGTGGATCGCCGGATTGGCCGGGTTCTCGAATTGCTTCATCAGCACGAACTTGCCGGGTTCCGCCGCCGCCAATTCCTCAGCCTTGGCTATCGCGCCCTTCATGCCCTTGGCGCCGGGAGTCAATACCAGTTTGGCGCCGAACGCGATCAATACCTTGCGCCGTTCCATGCTCATGGTGTCCGGCATGGTGAGCACGCAGCCGTAACCGCGCGCGGCGGCCGCAAAGGCCAGCGCAATTCCCGTATTGCCGCTGGTCGCCTCGACGATGGACATGCCCGCCGTCAACGTGCCGCGCTCTTCGGCGTCCCACACCATGGCAGAGCCGATTCTGCATTTGACCGAGTACGCAGGGTTGCGGCCCTCGATCTTGGCAAAGATCTTTGCGCCGCTGCTGGCGTCCAGGCGATTGATGCGGACCAGCGGCGTGCGGCCGATGGACTTGGTGTTGTCTTCGAATATGGGCATGCTGCACCTCGCTGCCGCGTTTCAGCGGCTACCCAGGGATTTTCCTCCTAAGCGCGGCGAAAAGGCCAGAGTAGTTTGTTATGAGGCCCTGCTCGACGGTTATAAGAGATCAGGGCTATTGGGGACTGGGCGTCATCGACAGCGGCTGCGGCCGGCCGATGATGAATCCCTGAACGAAATCGATTCCCATGTCCGTTACCGTATCCAACGACAGCTGATCCTCGACTTGTTCCGCGACGATCCGGAAATTCAAGCTGCGCGACAATTCGATCATCGCCGCGACCATCGCCTGATTCACCGAATCCACGGCGAGGTTTCGGATGAAGGAGCCGTCGATCTTCAAGTAATCGATCGGCAGTGTCTTCAAGGTCGAGAACGAGCTCAACCCACTGCCGAAATCGTCCAACGCAAACTCGCAGCCCATCCCGTGCAACACCGCGATGAACCGGCGAGCATGGTCCATGTTCGCAACCACCGAGCTCTCCGTGACCTCGAAGCAAATGTCGCTGGGCGCCGCGCCCGTGTGATCGAAACACTCAACCACGAATTCCAGGAATTCCGAGTCCCCCAGAGTCTGGCCGGCAATGTTGATCGCGACGCTGCGGCCCGCGGGCACTTTCATGCCGCCGCGGCCGAGTGCCGATAGCACGGCCTGCACTACCCAGCGATCGACGCGCGGCATCAATCGGTAGCGCTCGGCGGCGCGAATGAATTCCGCCGGCGGAACGCCCGGCTGGCCGTTCTCCCCCTCGAGCCGCACGAATACTTCGAGCGCCGGTCCGCTCACGCCGCCCACCTGAGCATGCACGATGGGCTGGTAGTACAGCTCGAATTTATTGTCGCGCAGCGCTCCTTGCAGCTTCTGCAGCCAGTGAATCTCGCCGCTGCGGCGCGCGTTCGCCTCTTCTCGGGCCGAATACACGTGGACATGCACTCCGCCTTGGCTTTTGGCCACATAACAGGCCGAGTCCGCCGAGTTCATGATGTCCTCGATTGCGCCGCCGCCGCGGCCGATTTCCACCAGCCCAATGCTGACCCCGATGTTGAAGATCTTGTCTTTCCACACAAATCGGTAATCGCTGACCGAACGCACCACGTCGTCGGCGATCTGCCGCGCCTTCTCGAGCGGACAACCCACCAGCAACAACGCGAATTCGTCGCCGCCGATCCGCCCTACCGTGTCCGAGTCGCGCACCGCTTCTTTGATCAGCGACGCCACCTCGCGCAGCATGTTGTCGCCTGCGGTATGGCCGCACGTGTCGTTGACGACTTTGAAGCGGTCGAGATCCAAATAACAGAGTGCGTGCGCGACATCGCCGGCCTGAGCGGATTCCATGGCTTCCTGGAGCCGCCTCTCGAATTCCCGGCGGTTCACCAGCCCGGTCAGCGCATCGTGACTCGCTTGATAAGTCATTTGCCGCGCGAGTCCGCGCAACTCGCTGGTATCGTGCAATACAAGCACCAGGCCCAGGATCTCCTTACCCTCGAAGCGCAGCGGCGTCACGCTGATTTCGACCGAGCGTTCCGTCGCACCATTGGCCGGCACCAACACGGCGCGGCGACCCATGGTGACGCGGCCGCCGGTGGTGAGCGCCTTGCGCACCGGATCGCCCAGAGAGCGGCGATCCGCTTCATCGACCAGCGATGCCACGTCCGAGAAGGACTTACCGACCACTTGGTCGAATGCTTGGCCAAGCAGCATTTCCGCCGAGAGATTGATGTAATCGATGCGGCCTTCCGCGTCGACGGTGATGACGCTCTCGCCCATCGCATCCAGCGTCACCAAAGCCCGCGGTCTGGAGGCGCCCGCCGCCGCGGTCGACTCAGGGAGCATTTCCAGGGCGGTAAGCAACAGCGCGGGCTCGCCGGCGCTATCGATAATGGCGCTCGACAGCTCGACGCGCGTCACCTGCGCCTGCAGACCTAGGATCTCGACTTCATAACGCTCTGCCGCGGGGTCGCCCGCCAAGCGCCTGCGTAAATTGTTTTGCACCAGCTCGACGTATTCCGGCACTACGAAATCGGTCAAGGGCCTGCCGACGACTTCCGCCGCCGTGGCGCCCAATAGCGCCAAGAAGCGCGCGTTGGCGAATAGGATCTGCTGGCGGTGAACGAGCACCGCATCATGCACGGTCTCGACGAGGCGCTGAAACAGCTGTTCCCGGTCATGCAGATGAGCGCCGCGCTGCTCGAGATTGTCCAGCAGCTTGTTGACGGCCGAACCCAGCTGCCGCAGGGACTCAGAGCTGCCCTCCAGATGCATGCGTCCGGCCATGCCGCTTTCGCGCACGAGCTGCGTGACTTGCTCGGAGAAATCGCTGACGGCGCGGTCGTGACGGCGCTTGCGTGCAAAGAGCATAGTAATGCCCACCGCAAGGATAACCGAGGTCACAAACCACAGCACGACGGAAGACAGGATCAACGCGAACCTCGATAACGACGAGCCTTAACGACGCTTGTGCATGTATGCCCGTACCGGGCTAGGTACGCCGCGAATCATCGTGACTAGGAGAATAACGCACGGCCATGGTATCGCCTGCTGAAATTGACCATAATCAACGGCCAAATCGCCTGCGGGAAAATCGATGAATATGTTGAGCGCACGTCAGCAAATGGTGGATCAGCAGATCCGTACCTGGGAGGTGCTCGATCCCCGCGTCCTCGACGTGCTTTCCCTGGTGCCGCGCGAGGCCTTCGTGCCGGCCGCCTATCGCGAGCTGGCGTTTGCCGATGCCCCTATTCCCATCGGTTTCGGCCAATGCATGCTGGCGCCGAAGCTTCAAGGCCGCATATTGCAAGCCCTGGGCGTCCTTGCATCGGACAGCGTGCTCGAAATCGGCACCGGCACGGGCTACTTGAGCGCCTGCTTGAGCTTGCTGGGGGCGACCTCGCGGTCGATCGATATTCATGCCGATTTCACCGCCTGCGCGGCGACGAATCTGCGTGCGGTACCACAGGCGCGCGTGCGGCTCGAGACGCGCGACGCATTCGATCCGGCTCCCCTGGGCGACTACGACGTCATCGCCGTGACCGGGTCGCTGCCGGTGTACGACGCCCGCTTCGAACGAGCGCTGCGCATCGGCGGCCGCATGTTCGCGGTGGTCGGCGTGCCTCCGGTGATGGACGCAATGGTGGTGCGGCGTGTGGATGACGCCGAGTGGATCCGCGAAAGCCTGTTCGAGACGGTCCTGGACCCTCTGATCAACGCCGCCGCGGCGCCAAAGTTCGTATTCTGATGATCAAGGCGCTTACCGCGGAGGAGTTTATAAAACGGCGGGCGGCCGGCGCTGCGATGACCTTGCTGGATGTTCGTGAGGACTGGGAGACGCAGCTCGCGCCGGTGCCGGCCGACGTCCTGCACATTCCCATGGGTCAGATCGCCGAGCGCCTGGCCGAACTCGACCCGACCGTCGAAACAGTGGTGATATGCAGATCCGGGGGCCGCAGCCTCGAAGTGGCGCGGCTTCTCGCCGCCCAAGGTTTCTCGTCCGTCGCTAATCTGGAGGGCGGCATACTGGCTTGGTCCCGGGACGTCGATCCGAAGATCCCGCAGTATTGATTTGCGGTGCTGGCAATTGACTTGGCCCAGGTGATATAGTTATATATAACACTATATTACCGGCCGGCCCTGCTACGTGGTGTGAGGTCGTGGGTAGCCAATGAAGCGATTATTGACGATGATGGCGGTGTGTCTGTGCGCCGGCGGCGTGCCGGCAGCGGACCTCATGGCGGTGTATCAGCGCGCCCTGCAAAACGATCCCCAGCTACGGGAAGCCGAAGACACCCGGCTCGCCGCACTGGAGGCAAAGCCGCAGGCGTTGTCCGCATTGCTGCCGCAATTGTCGGGAAGCGGTGCGGTCAGTAAGGAGCGCGATGGCGGGTTCTCGAACACCATCGAGTCGGTCACCGGCATTCCCGGCGCCCCGAATGGAACTATTGTTGAAAGCTTTCCGTTCGACGGCAATACCACGACCATTAACCATCAATATGGCGTGGACCTGAAGCAAAACATCTTCCGTTGGGAGAACTGGGTCGCCCTGCAGCGCGCCGACGCCCAGGTGGCCCAGGCCGAAGCGGATTATCAAGCCGCGCAGCAGGACCTGATGGAGCGCGTGGCCCAACGTTATTTCGATGTGCTTGCCGCGCAGGACGATCTCGAGGCCCAACAGGTCGCGCTGACGTCGGTCAATCGTCAGCTTGACCAGGCGGAGTCGCGCTACAAAATCGGCCTGATCGCCGTCACCGACGTGCAAGAGGCGCGCGCCGCCCACGACAGCGGCGCGGCGGCGGTCATTGCGGCCAAGCGCACGCTCGCCTCGACTCAGGAACTCTTGCGGGAGATCACCGGCGACGCTTTCGATTCCCTGGCGCGTCCGATCGAACCTTTCGAGCTGGCGACTCCTGATCCGGTCAGCGAAGACCGGTGGGTGGAGATGGCCCTGCGGCAAAATCTGACGCTGGTGTCGAGCCGATTGGCCGCGGATATTGCCCGGGAAAACGTCAGCGCGGCGCGCGGCGGCCATATGCCGACCCTCGATCTCATCGCCAGCCGCTATAAGGCGCTGAGCGACGCCCAGAGCATCAATCCTGACGGCTCCCTGTACGGCAGCGAGACTTTGGACCAAGCACAACGCAAGATTGGCCTGCAGATTACCTTTCCGCTCTATTCGGGAGGTATGGTCTCCTCACAAGTGCGGCAGGCCGTTTATCAGCACCGGGCCGCAAAGGAAAGACTGGAGCGGGTGGCTCGCCAGACCGAGCACGATGCGCGCGACGCCTATCTCGGTGTGATATCGGAGATTTCACGCGTCAAAGCACTGCGCCGCGCGGTCGAATCGAATGCAACGGCGCTCCAGGCGACCGAATCCGGCTACGAGGCGGGCACGCGAACCGCCGTCGACGTGCTGCAATCCCGGCAGCAGTGGATACAGGCGAAAACCGATTATTCGCGCAGCCGCTACGACTACATGATGAACGTTCTGAAACTGCAGCAGGCAGCCGGTATTCTCTCGGAACAGAGCTTAAGCCGCATGAACGCGCTGCTCAAGGATTCGCCGCCGCCAGCAGCGGCTCGATAAGTTCGAGCAAGCGCGCGACACTTCCGCGATTCAACTCCACCACGCGACGTGCAATGTCGCCGGTTCGCCGGCGTAGCTGCGCGTCGTCAAAAAGCCGCCTCAGACATTCGGCGAGCTCTTGCGCGTCGGCTACTTGCACGGCAGCGCCTTGTTGCATGAGCAATTGCGCGATGTCTTGCCCGTTTGAATTGGAAGGACCCGTCAGCACCGGCAGGCCGAGCGCGGCCGGCTCGAGCAAATTGTGCCCGCCGATCGGCACCAGGCTGCCGCCGACAAACGCCACGTCGGCCGATGCGTAGAGCGCCGCGAGCTCACCCACTGTGTCCACCAATAGAGCCGGCGTTTCAGGCGGCACCGGCCTGCCGCTGCTGCGCCGCTCGAAGCGAAGTCCCCGGCGCTCGAGCAAGTCGGCAACGCTGCCGAAGCGCTCGGGATGCCGCGGAACCAGCAACAGTAAGGCGCTCGGCACTTCGGCCCGCAACGCGGCGTGCGCGGCCAGCACTTGTTCTTCCTCGCCGGCGTGAGTGCTGCCTGCAATCCACGTCGGCCGCTCACGCCAATACTGCGAGCGCAGCGCGCGCCCTTGCTCGGCCGCCATGCCGGGATCCAAATCGAACTTCAGATTGCCGACGACGCGAGTCGTGCCTTTGACGGCGCCGATGGCGATAAAGCGCTCGGCGTCTTCCGCGCTTTGCGCCGCGATCAGCGTAGTGGCACTAAATATCCCGCGGAACAGCCTCCCCAATCGCCGATACCGGGACACCGACTTTAGGGATAGGCGTGCATTGGCAAGCACCAAGGGCACGCCGATGCGCTTGCACTCATAAAACAGATTCGGCCAAAGTTCCGTTTCCATGATGACCGCAAGCTGCGGACGAATGCGTTGCAGGAATCGCCGGACCGAGCCCGGCGTATCGTAGGGCAGATAACGAACATCGACGCCGTCGCCGAACAACTCCCTTGCGCGCGCGCGCCCCGTCGGCGTCGCGGTGGTCAAAATCAGGGAAGTCTCCGGATGCCGGGTACGCAGCGCGCGAACCAGCGCGGCGGCGGCCGACACTTCGCCGAGCGATACCGCATGGAGCCACACGGCCGGTAATTGCCGCGCCGGCGGCCCGAATCCGAAGCGCTCGTCCAGTCCCTGCCAATAGCCTCGATCTCGAAGGCCGCGCCACAGCACCGCCGCGAATGCGACCGGCGACAGCAGATACATGCAAAGACTATAGAGCCGGCGCACGGGCCCCCATCACGCGGACCGATAGCCGGCCAGCAGCCAATCCCACGCCGCGCCGCAGAACCGGTCGCGCGGCAGATCCCTCGAAACCTTGACGAGCGAGCGGTGCAATCGGCGCAGATTTCCCTGCATCCAGCGACCGCCAGCGCGCAATCGTCCGCGATCGAAGTCAATCACGCTGACGACGCCGCGGCCGTCGACCAAAATATTGTGCGCATTCAGGTCCGCATGATCGACACCGGCACGATGCAGACGCGCGACGGCGGCGCCGATTGCGCGCCAGGTCGATTCGGACAACTCGTTTTGGCTTAGCACCGTGCTCAATGGCCTGGCATCCGCAATGCGCCGGGTGATCAGATCGCAGCGGTAGCGCAAGCCTGCGCGCTGATAGCGCGCGGCGATCGGTTGCGGAACCGGCAGACCGCTCAAGGCCAGCGTTGCGAGCAATCGCCACTCCGCAAACGCGCGGACGCGCGCCTCGCCGGTCCAAATGTAACGGTCTTGCGAAACCCTCGCGAAGTAGCCACCGCGGCGAAAGTGCCGAAGCGTCCATTGGTGGGCGCCGGACGCGATGAACCAGGCCGCACCGCGCCCGCCGCTCACCGCTTCGAGTTCACCGCGGGCGCGCCAGTAATCCGGATCGAACAGCGACTCACCCACTGTTTCCAGTAGATTGCCAAGGCCGGCCGGATCAGCCAGCATGGCGCCCTTGGAAGTGGCAATGCGTCGGCCGCCGTCCTTCGTCATTCTCGTGAGTGCGTTCCTGAACGATTTTTCGATGACATTACACTTCAATCCGCCGCCACAGAACGTTTGCCTGCTGCGTCTTTCGGCCATCGGCGACACTTGTCACGCGCTGGCAGCGCTGCGCGCGTTGCAGTCAGCGTGGCCGCAAACGCGATTTACCTGGATCATCGGTAAACTGGAAGCCAAGCTGATGGCAGCGCTTCTCCCCGAAATCGAGTTTATCACCTTCGACAAGAGCGCAATGACCCGGGAGCTCATGCGCCTGCGTAGTTTCCTTGCCGGCCGCCGCTTCGATTTGCTGCTCAACATGCAATTGTCCTTCCGCGCCAGCATGGTCAGCAGCCTGTTGAGATCGCCCATCAAGATGGGTTTCGATCGCGCGCGCGCGCGTGAGCTGCAATGGTGGTTCACCAACGCGCAAATTGCCCCCGCGGTTTGCGAGCATGTCTTGGATTCGCTGTTGGGATTCGTGCGCGCATGCGGCGTCGAACCCGGAATACCCCAGTGGCGGGTGTCGCTACCGCCGAGTGCGATCGAGTACGCGAATCAAATCATCACCGACGATGCGCCGACACTGGTGATCAGCCCCTGCTCCAGCCACTCGCGGCGCAACTGGTCCGCGGCTCGGTATGCGGCGGTCGCCGGCCACGCAATCAACGCGCATGGAATGCGCGTGGTACTCGTGGGCGGACGCAGTTCGCACGAGATTCAAATGGGCGAAGCGATCGCACTGGCCGCGCGCGCCGTCGTCAATCAGATCGGCAAGGACACCCTCCCGCAGCTGCTGGGCTTGCTGGCCCAGAGCACCGCCCTCCTATCTCCCGATTCCGGACCTGCGCACATGGCCACCATGGTCGGGTTGCCGGTGATCGGCCTGTATGCCGCCACCAATCCCGCCCGCGCAGGCCCCTACTTCAGCCGTTCGTGGTGCGTCGATAAATACGATCAAGCCGCCCGCAAATTCCTCGGCAGACCGGCGGCGCAAATCCCGTGGACCACCAAGATCGAACGGCCCGGCGTCATGGACCTGATCAGCGTTGGCGATGTGACGGATAAGCTCGACGCTCTGATGGCGACACACTGATGGCACGGCGGATTTTTCGCTAAGATAGACGCATGACCGAGATCAGAGCTCCCGTGTCGCCCGGAGAATTGCTCGACAAGATCACTATTCTGCGCATCAAATCGCAGCGCATGAGCGGCGCGGAAAAGCTGGCCAACGTGCGCCTCGAACTCAATACGCTGCAAGAGACGTGGGATGATTCGCCATACGCAAGCGTGAACATCGACGCCGAGGTGCGCGCCCTGCATGCCGTCAACGAGCGCTTGTGGGTCATCGAGGATGACATCCGCGACAGAGAACGCGCGCAGGATTTCGGCGCGGAATTCATCCGGCTCGCTCGAGCCGTTTATGTCGAGAACGACGAGCGAGCCGCCATCAAGCGGCGCATCAATCTTAAGCTTGGTTCGACCATGATCGAAGAGAAATCCTATTGGAAGTACAAAACTTAGTTCGTCAGAGGCCTCCATGCTGCGCTTGATGTTCGCCTTCGGTCTTGTTTTCTCCGGCGTCGATGGTCCCGCGCTGTCTGCGGGGCAGAGTGCCGCCGCGCCCGATCACTACCTGTTTGTCTGGGCCGGCGACCGAGCCCAGAAGGGCAACGACTTTCTTGCGGTGATCGACGCAAACCCTGACTCCGCCTCCTATGGCCGCCTGGTGACTACCCTGGCGACCGACCAACAGACCATGCGAGTGCATCACACGGAATACACCATGCCGGCCAGCGGTATGCTGTTTGCCAACGATCATGACGCCGGCCGGACTTTTATCTTCGACGTGCGCAACCCACTGCATCCGAAGATCGCAACCTCGTTTACCGACATGGCCGGCTACATGCATCCGCATTCCTACCTGCGGTTACCCGACGGGAACGTGCTTGCTACGTTTCAGCACGCGCACCATGGCGAGAGCGCGGGGCAGATGGGCAAGACCGGAGGACTGGTAGAAATTAATGACCAAGGAAAAGTGGTTCGTTCCGCAAGCAACGCGGATCCGGCATTTGCCGGCGCATTACTGATGCCTTATAGCCTAGTCGTCATTCCAAAGCTCGACCGCGTCGTGTCCACCGATTCCTCCATGCACGATGAGGACATTTTCAGCGGCGTAACGTATCAGGTGTGGCGCCTTTCTGATCTGAAGCTGCTCAAGACGGCGTACTTTGATGTGGGCGAGAACCGCTACGCCCATATCAGCCCGGAAGAGCCGCGTTTGGGTCCGGATGGATCGATCTTCGTACAAACGCTCGGCTGCGGACTCGAACGCATCACCGACGTGGGCACAAGCGAGCCCAGATCGCGGCTGGTGTTTACCTTTCCCGGCAACTGGTGCGGGGTTCCCACGATAGTTGGGCATTATTTGGTGCAGAGCGTGCCGCAGATCCACGGTTTCATCGTGCTCGACATTACGAATGCGGCGAAACCGGTGGAAGTGTCGCGGCTCAAGATGAGCGATGTTTACCAACCCCACTGGACGGCGTGGGACCCGAAGACGCTGCGGCTCGTGGTCACTTCCGGCCATACGCCGGAGGATCGACTTTACTTGTTGAAGTTGGACCAGGCTACGGGCGCGCTCACCGTGGACGACGCTTTTCGCGACGCAGACGGGAAAATTGGCTTCAGCTTCGCGGAGCGTGAATGGCCGCACGGCTGGAAAGGAGTGGGCGCACCGCACGGAGCCGTCTTCTCGCGCTGAAAGGCCGGCTCCGAGCTATTGGCCGGGTTGAGTCACCTCATGCTTGCCCCGAATAAGCGTGTACTCCGCACCGCAATACGGGCACTTGACCCAACCGGCCGACTCGATCGCCAAGTACACCTTCGGGTGCGAATTCCACAGAAACATGCCGGGCATCGGACAGGACAGCGGCAAATCCACCGCGGTCACCGTGTATTGATGCAGCGCATTCGGCTGACTCAAATTGTGTTTCGAATCATCCTGGACCATCACCGGCATTGTCATCACTCTCCTTTCGATCGAAGACCCTGGCATACCTTAGCCTTCCTGAAACGCTTCACGCCAGATCATTTGAACTCGGGCGCGCGTTTGCGCGTAGGGGCCCGCCTCCACCACCCGTTCGCCTTGCGCCTCGAGCGACAAGTGATGCAGCACCGTGCGGTAGCCAATGTACGCATCCGTGAGCCACTGCGCCGTCTCGCGTTCGAGCGCACCGACCCGCGCCAACCCCTCTAGCTGGCGAATATTATCCGAATAGGCCACGAGTGCGCAGTGCTCGCGTGCGGCGCCGAGCACCCAATATTGCACCAGAAACTCGATATCGGCGATACCGCCAGCGTCCTGCTTGATGTCGAACTGGCCCTCGCCGGCCTTGGACAGCTCGCGGCGCATTCGCTTTCGCATTTCCATCACGTCGACCCGCAGGGTGTCGCGGCGCACGGCGCCGCACAGCACGCGGCGCCGGGTCGCCTCGAATCGCTCGCAAAGATTTGCGTCCCCGCCGACTGCCCGCGCACGCAGCAACGCCTGATGTTCCCACGTCCAGGCATCTTGAAGTTGGTAGCGCTCGAAGGCGTCGATGCCGGTCATGAGGAAGCCGCCCTTGCCGTTCGGGCGCAATCGCATATCGACCTCGTAGAGACGGCCCGCGGCCGAGTGCATCGTGAGCAAGTGCACGATGCGCTGACCCAGCCGCAGGAAAAATACACCGTTATCGAGCGGCCGTTCGCTCTGCGTTTGCTGCATCTCGCCGCTGGAATCATGCAAGAACACCAGATCCAGATCGGACCCGTAGCCCAGTTCCAGGCCACCTAGCTTGCCGTATCCGGCAACCGCCACGCGCACCGGCCGCGCCGCCCCCTCCTCGACGCAGCACGGCACCCCGTAGATCTCGGTCATTTGCTGCCAGGCCAGATCCATACAGCACCGCACGATCAATTCTGCAATATCAGTTAGACGGTCGCTCACCCTCATCAACGGCAATCGGCCCGTGAGATCGGCGAGCGCCACCGAAAACACGGCGACCTTCTGAAATTGCCGTAGGGCCTCGACTTGCCGCTCCGGGTCGGCCGCGGGGAGCCGTTCGGTTCTGGCGCTCAATTCCAGCGCAAAGCCGGCGCGCGTCGGCAGCTCATGGAAAGCCTTCGCGTCGATTAGCTCGTCGAGCAACAATGGGAAATCCGCGATTTGCCGCGCCAAGAAACCGCTGATCGCGCAAACATCGATCAGACGATCGAGGGCCATCGGCTGTTCGGTCAGCAGCGCGAGATAGGATGAGCGGGTGCCGATTGCCTCCAATACACGCAGTACGCGTTCAGTAACCGCTGCGGGGGAAGTGCGCAGCGCCGCGGCCTTGAGCAGCCGGCCCAGGATGGCGTGCAGGCGCCGGTGGCCGAGCTCATCCAGTCTTCGATACGGCGCCGAATGGCGGTAGGTTTCCAATAGCGCGGCGACGGCGGGAATCTCGAGCGCGGGGAATCCGCCGTTGGCCAGTTCCTCGTCGATCTTTATGCCCTCGGAGGCAAGCCAGCTCGAAGGCGCTTCGCCGGCCCGGCGCTGCGCGTCCGGGGCGCCGAAAAGCAACGCGTCGAAGACGCGCGCCGTTTCCCGGCGAGCGGCATCGATGCGGCCAATCGCGTCGGCCCAATCCGCCGCGCCCATATTCAAGCTCAATCGCGCCCGATCGATCAGGTTGTCGGGCAGAACATGGGTCTGCTCGTCGCGAATCATCTGCAGCGCATTTTCCGCCTTGCGCAACACCAGATAGGCCTCGGACAATTCCGCGACGGCCGCACTCGACAATAGTTTTGAACCGGCCAGCATCGGCAGCACATCGAGAAGTGAGGCGTTCTGCAGCCGCCGGTCGCTGCCGCCGCGCACCAATTGCATCGATTGTACGATGAATTCGATTTCGCGAATTCCGCCTCTGCCGAGCTTCAGATGCTGATCGAGATCGCGGCGCGATACCTCTCGGGCGATCAAGGCTTTCATTTCGCGCAACGACTCGAACACGCCGAAATCGAGATAGCGTCGATAGACGAACGAGCGTACGTACTCTTGATTCGCCTTCTCGTAGGCCGCAGCACCGACGATGGGACGTGCTTTGATCCACGCATATCGCTCCCAATCCCGGCCATGCTGCTGCAAGTAATCCTCGAGCGAGGCAAGGCTGACTACCAGCGGTCCGCTATCGCCGAAGGGCCGCAAGCGCATGTCGACGCGAAACACGAATCCATCCTCGGTCCGCTCGTCGAGCAAGCGAATGAGCTCGCGGCCGAGGCGATTGAAGTATTCCTCGTTATCGACGCCGTGTATCCCGTCCGTTTCGCCCCCCTGCGCGAACAGGAACACCAGATCGATGTCCGACGAGAAGTTCAGCTCGCGGCCGCCCAGCTTGCCCATGCCGAGAACGATGAGGGGAACCACTTCTCCGTTCGAAGCACGCGGCTTTCCGAAGATGGCCTCGAGCTGCCGCTGGGCCGCCGACACCGCAGCGCGGACGCAGGAGTCCGCTAAATCCGACAGAGCGCGCAAGGTTTCCGATGTGCCGGCGCGCCCGGCCATGTCGCGCCACGCAATGCGCAGCATTTCGCGTCGCCGCCACTCGCGCAGCAGGCGCTTGGCCTCGACGGCCGTTGCCGCGCCGGCCGCTCGCCGCTCGTAGTCATTGTTCGCGGCGCTCGCGGCCGACGGTTCGTCGTGGCGGGCGAACCACGCAAGGGCCGGTGGATCCTGGATCAAGACCGAAGCGACGAACTCGCTGCCCGCGGCAATTCGCGGCAGCTCGCGCCGCAGCGTTTCCGGGAGTGTGACGTAGTTCTCGGGCAAGCCGTCCTGCGCGCTAGCTCGCTCCCACCAACGGATCAAAGGATCCCGCAGAATATCCGCGACGGTTTCGAGAAATTGTATGGAGATTGTCATCGCGCCGATTGAATCACATTCCAATCAAGGTTACCGTTCACAAGCGGTACGCGGGCCGGACTCCTAGGGTGCGCCTCATGGCAGAGATTCCATCGACTGAGTCCGTGAAGTTGAAGGTGCCGGTTTTCAGGTGGCTGGTCGCCTTCGCCGGCATCCTTGCAGCCGGCGCCATCGCGTACGCATTGCCGAGCCTGGGCGCGCGTCTTGCGCTACCGCTCGTGCCGAGCGGCATTGCAGTGGCAGTCAATTACCGCTGGGGGCGGCGCATGTGGCCTGCCGTATTTGCCGCCGGCGTTGCCACCGACCTATGGGCGCATCGATCGCTCGTTACGGGTATCGGCGTCGGCATCGGACTCGCCGGTGGCAGCGCGCTCGCCGCGTGGCTCCTGGAACGAGGCGGCTTCAATGCGAGCTTCAGCCGCGCGAAGGATGTGCCGCTGTTTATTTTTGCCGCGGCGGTCGGCATGACGCTCGGAGCGACCTTTGGCATGCTCGGCTTCTATGTCGCAGACCCAACGTCTGGCGCGTTGGATCCGATCGGCTGGATTCGCTGGTGGAGCAACACCACCGCGGGCGTGATACTGGTCGGACCCATGTTGGTGGCGGTGAGCCGGCAGAGCTTGGCGCGGTTTACCGAGCATTGGGCTGAGGGCGGCCTATGGCTGCTGGGCGTCACGATTTGCTGCGGCATGATTGTGCTCGCCCCCGCAGCCGTCGGTCGGCCGCTGGCGGTCCTGATCGCAATTTTCCTGGTGGTCGTGAGCGCCATCCGATTCGGTCTTGTGGTCGCAACCTCCGGGGCGCTGGCCATGTCCATGGCGACTGCCTTTAGCTTTGCGTTCAGCCACGGCATCTTTGCTGACATGGAGGAAATTCCGGGCCTTGTCATGCTCTGGTCCTTCGGCGCCGCGCTTGCGGGTCTGAGCCTCATCATTACCGCACTGCTCGCGGAACGCGATTCGGCAGGCCTGGAGAAGCTGCGCGCCGAACACCGCTACGCGCAGATATTCGACGGTGGCCCTCAGCCGGTTTGGGTCCACGACCGAGACAGCCTGCGTTTTCTCCTGGTCAACGAGGCCGCCGTGCGGCAGTACGGCTGGAGCCGCGAGGAATTTTTGGCCAGCCGGGTCGCCATGTTGGCNNGAGCCGCGCGTCGTACCGGAGTCCGGCGACATCCGGGTAACCGGCGGAACCGACGGCGGCGGGAGCAACGCCTCGGAACCGTTCGAGACCCGCCACCGTATACAGGACGGGCGCGTGATCGAAGTGGAGGTTTGGACGCGCTCGATCGACTTCGGCGGCCAGTCGGCGGAACTGGTGTTCGCACTCAACGTCACCGAACGCCGGGCATTCGGCCAGGCGCTGATCGATGCGATCGCCGGCGAGCAGCGCCGCATCGGCCAGGAGATACACGACGGGCTCGGCCAGGAACTCACAGGACTTGCGCTCTCGGCCCGCGCGTTGGCGAATCGTGCCGAGCGCGAGCGCGATGCGATTGCGGGCGACCTCGACCAGCTAGCGGCGCTGGCGACGAATTGCATTCAAGACTCTCGCCGCATCGTTCAGGGGCTCTCGCCGCTCACGGATGCCGATGGCAACCTGGAGGCAGCACTCGAGGCTCTGGCGGTGCGCAGCTCGTTGAGCGGCACGCCGGTGCGCTTTCGCGCCCGGCAAGAAGGGCTGCTGATCTTCGAGTCCAAGGTCCGAAATCACTTGTACCGGATCGCCCAGGAGGCGGTGCAGAACGCGCTCAAGCACTCCGGCGCCAGCGCTATAGAGATCGAGCTGTGGACGCGCCCCGACAAAGTCAGGCTTGCAATCAATGATGACGGTCAGGGACTGCCCACCGAGAGCACACTCGGCACCGGGCTTGGCATGCGCACAATGCGCTTTCGCGCCAGCTCGATTGGCGCGAAGCTACTGATCGGCCACCGTGACGGCGGCGGCAATTCGGTGGTCTGCGAGGTGCCGCAGGCCGCGCGCCGCGCCGCGACTGCCTGAGAGTCGGATGATCGTGGAGTTGCCCGGCCCACAGCCGACGTCCACCGCGGCGCGCGCGTCGATCGCGGGCAAAGCGGCGAGTAGATCGCGCACCGGACGCGTGCGCTCGTCCTCGAAGGGCACGTATTGCTTGGCGGACCAGCTCAATGTAGATCCACCGCTGATACTGCGTGCCATGGCGGACAACGCTATAGAACTCGCTTTGCATCCATACGTCCCGCAACGTACCGGGGGCACCGCAAAAAAAGAGCGGGCTTGAAGCCCGCTCTTTTTTGACTGTAACCAGACAGNNCGCCCATGCCACCCATGCCGCCGCCCGGCGCGCCATGTGCATGCTCATCGTCTTTCGGCGACTCAGCGATCATAACTTCCGTCGTCAGCAATAGACCCGCAACCGAGGCGGCGTTCTGCAAGGCCAGACGCGTCACCTTGGTCGGATCCAGGATGCCCATTTCGACCATATCGCCATACTCACCCGTCGCGGCGTTGTAGCCGAAGGTGCCCTTGCCCTCACGGACTCGGTTCAGCACCACTGCGGCGTCTTCACCGGCGTTCGCCACGATCTGGCGCAGCGGCTCTTCGATCGAGCGTGCCAGGATCTTGATGCCCGTCGTCTGGTCATCGTTCGCGCCGACCAACTTCTCGATGGCCTTCAACGCGCGCACCAGCGCAACACCGCCGCCCGGCACCACGCCCTCTTCTACCGCCGCACGAGTTGCGTGCAGGGCGTCTTCGACGCGCGCCTTCTTTTCCTTCATTTCAATCTCGGTGGCAGCACCGACCTTAATCAAGGCCACACCGCCGGAGAGCTTGGCTACGCGCTCCTGCAGCTTTTCCTTGTCGTAGTCGGAGGTCGCTTCCTCGATCTGCTGGCGAATGCTCTCGACACGGCCCTTGATGTCCGAGGCCTTGCCGTTGCCGTCGATGATCGTGGTGTTCTCTTTCTCCACCAGGATCTTCTTCGCTTCGCCGAGATCGCTCAAGGTCGCTTTCTCGAGCGACAAGCCGACTTCATCGGAGATCACCGTGCCGCCCGTGAGGACCGCGATGTCCTGCAACATGGCCTTGCGGCGATCGCCGNNTCGCGAGCGCTTCGCCTTCCACATCCTCAGCGACGATCAGCAACTGACGTCCGCCCTTGGCAATGGCTTCGAGCAGGGGGAGCAACTCGCGAATGTTCGCGATCTTCTTGTCGATCAGGAGGATCAAAGGCTTCTCGAGTTCCGCACTCTGGCTCTGCTGGTTGTTGATGAAATACGGCGAGAGGTAGCCGCGGTCAAACTGCATG
>PKXS01000047.1 GCA_003132425.1 Gammaproteobacteria bacterium
GGGCCTCGGCTGGGAGGTCTGGCTCAACGGCATGGAAGTCTCGCAATTCACCTACTTCCAGCAAGTCGGCGGTTTGGATTGCCGTCCCGTCATGGGCGAAATCACTTACGGCCTCGAGCGATTGGGAATGTATATCCAAGGCAAGGAAAGCATTTTTGACATCGTCTGGGCCGACGGGCCGTCTGGCACGGTCACATACGGCGACGTGTTTCACCAGAACGAGGTGGAGCAGTCTGCCTATAACTTCGAGAAAGCCGACACCGAACTGTTGTCGAGACAGTTCGACGCCCACGAAATCGCTTGTCAAAATCTTCTCGACGACAAAATGGTATTGCCGGCCTATGAACAAATGGTGAAGGCCTCCCACACCTTCAATTTGCTGGACGCGCGGCATGCGGTCTCGGTCACCGAGCGGCAGCGCTTTATTCTCCGAGTCCGCACTCTCGCTCGCGGCGTCGCCGTGGCCTATCTCGCCAGCCGCGAGGCGCTCGGGTTCCCGCTGCTCAAGAACGCGGTTTCACGAGTGGCCTGATGAGCGGACGCGAATTGTTGTTCGAGCTGGGCACGGAAGAACTTCCGCCGCGCACGCTACCGGAATTGTCGTTTGCGCTGACCGAGGGTTTGGCCAAGGGTATCGACGCCGCGGGCATCCCGCACGGCAAGGTTCACGGCTTTGCGACGCCCCGGCGCCTCGCGGTGCGCGTAGAGGAACTCGCGGAGCGTCAGCCCGATAGAACGGTGGAACGGCGCGGACCGCCGATGGCGAATTGCTTCGATTCCCAGGGTGCGCCGACGCAAGCCGCGACCGCCTTTGCCAGGAGCTGCGGCGTTCCGGTGGAGAAGCTCGAACGGTTGACCACCGACAAGGGGGCGTGGCTGGTATTTCGCGGTACGGAACGGGGCGCCTCGACGGTCACCGTGCTCGCGGGAATCATCAATGCGGCCGTTGCCGCGCTGCCCATCGCNNCCAAGCGCATGCGCTGGGGCGCGCGAACGGCGGAGTTCGTCAGGCCCGTTCACAGTGTGGTCCTGTTGTACGGCGAAGAGGTGGTGCCCGTGGAGGTGCTGGGACTTGCATCGGGGCGTGTGACGTTTGGCCACCGCTTTCACTCGCCGCGGCCCATTACGCTCAAATCGGCCAGGGGGTATGAAAGCAAACTGCGGCGCGCCAGGGTCGTGGCGAGCTTCAGTAAACGGCGTGAATTGATTCGCGCGGGAGTCATGGCGGCGGCGGGAGAAGTCGGCGGCCGCGCCCTCATCGAGGATTCCTTGCTCGATGAAGTCACGGCATTGGTCGAATGGCCGGTACCCATCGCCGGCCGATTCGAGCAGCGGTTTTTGACCCTGCCTCGCGAGGTGGTGATCGCCACGGTGCAGGACCACCAACGCTACTTCGCCGTGGAAGGCCTCGATGGGAAGCTTTCCCCTTGGTTCGTCACGGTCAGCAATATCCAAAGCCGCGATCCGGCGAAGGTTCGCGAAGGCAATGAGCGCGTGGTACGGCCCCGTCTGAGCGACGCCGCCTTTTTTTGGGACCAGGATCGAAAGCTGTCGCTGGATGAGCATGCGGCAAGACTCGCCGGGATGACATTTCAGGCCAGGCTAGGGACATACGCCGACAAGACTCGCCGCGTGAAGATGCTCGCCGAGCTGATCGGCAGCCGCATCGGCGCGCGGCCCGGAGTCGGCCGCGCCGCCGCACTGGCCAAGGCCGACTTGATGACGGCGATGGTAGGAGAATTCCCCGAATTACAGGGAACCATGGGCCGCTACTACGCCGAGGCGCAGGGCGAGGCAGAGGAATTGGCGCTGGCTCTGGAGGAGCACTACCGGCCAAGATTTGCGGGCGATTCCCTGCCTCGGACCAAGACGGGGCAGGCGCTGGCACTCGCCGACAAGATCGATACCCTGGTCGGCATCTTTGCAATCGAACAGCGGCCTACCGGCGCCAAGGATCCGTTTGGCCTGCGGCGCGCTGCATTGGGTGTGTTGCGCATTTTGCTCGAAGGCCGGCTGGAGCTGGATTTGCTCGAGCTGCTACAGGTTGCGGCCGCTGCCCAGCCGGTGCAAAGAGTTCAAGCCGTCGATGAGGTTTACGATTTTCTTGCCGAGCGTCTGCGCGGATTGCTGCTGGATCGCGCCGACGGCGCCACCGCCGAAATGATCGACGCGGTGCTCGCTTCACGACCGGGTTCCGCGCTCGATATCGATGTTCGATTGCGGGCCCTCAAGGAATTCTTGCAGCACCCGGATGCCGCTGTCCTGACGGCGATCAACAAGCGCATCGTGAATATTCTGAAGAAGGCGCCGCTCGGCAGCGAAAGCACGGTGAATCCCGGGCTTCTCAGCGAGCAAGCGGAGCTTGCGCTTCATCAAGCGGTCTTGGATCTGCGCGGATCGGTACAGGAATCGATCGCGCAGCGCCATTATGCGGAGAGCTTGCGGGCGCTGATCGGCTTACGGGAGGCGGTCGGCGATTTTTTCGAGCGCGTGATGGTGATGGACGAGAACATCGAGCGGCGCCATAACCGCCTGGCATTGCTGCGCGATGTACGCACCCTGCTTGGCGGCGTGGCCGACCTGTCGCGCTTGCCTGGGTGAGCGGACTCGTGCGCCTATTGCGCTCGCTGCTGTTCACGACCTACATGATGGCGTCGGCGTGCCTGTTTGCCGCCGTCATGGTGCTCGTCTTTTGGCTACCCTACCGAGTTGAATTTGCGATCGCCCGTAGCTGGGCCCGCCTCTTGTTTTGGATGCTCGAGCGCCTGTGTGGGCTCACGTACGTCGTGGAAGGCCGCGAGCGCATTCCGGAGGGAAGTCACGTGGTGATGAGCAATCATACTTCGGCTTGGGAAACGGTGGCGCCATTCCTTATTTTTCCGCCGCAAGTCTGGGTGCTGAAGCGTGAGTTGCTGTGGATACCGTTCGTGGGCTGGGGTCTGAAGCTGCTGCGGCCGATCGCCATCAATCGCGGCGAGGGACACCGCGCGGTTCACCAGGTGATCGAGCAGGGCACGGAGCGCCTCGCAGCCGGCCTTTGGGTCGTCATTTTTCCGGAGGGCACGCGGGTTGTTGCGGGGGAAACGCGAAAATTCGGCGTGAGCGGCGCTTTGCTCGCGACGGCAACNNTTGTCGCACAACGCCGGCGCATTCTGGCCCAGACGTGGGTTCGTGAAAAAGCCCGGCACGATCCGCGTGATTATCGGTGAGCCGATTGAATCCCTCGGCAAGGATCCAAGGCAACTGAACGAGGAAGTGCGGCGAGCCATCGAGTCCGGAATCGCCCGAATAGCGGCGTCCTAGACGAAGCTACCTGCCAGCACCGCAACACAGCGTCCGCCAATATGCGTTGCGACGGCTATGCCGTCGCGGATCGTGGTGCGCCCCAGCAGCAAGCTCGGACGGCCCATGTCGACTCCTTGATGAATTCGCCATGTGCGCTCCGCACGTTCGCCAGGGCCGAGACTCGCGAGCAACGCGACGGTCGCCGCGCTCGCGCTTCCCGTCGCAGGATCCTCCGCAATCCCATCGAGCGGCGAAAACATGCGTGCGTGCAGAATTGTCTCCTCCGGCGAGGCAGGTTCCTGGGCCGCCCGCCAGTACGCAAAAACCGCGTCCGCCCCGTCGAGCGGCAAGAACTCAGCGTGAGCGGCAAGATTCGGTTTGGCGCGACTCAGGGCGTCCCGAGACGCCAGCTCGACCACGAGAAACGGCAGGCCGACGGACACCACCTGCGGAGCGTGCACCTGGGTCGCGACGTCGGATGGATTCAGCGAGAGGCAGGCGGCGGCCGCGTCTCGGGACAGGGCCGTACGGCGCGACAAGGCTTCCGGAGCACGCAACTCGGCTCCTACGGTCAAGCCGCGCTCGCATAGCAGCCGTATCGGCACCAGGCCGGCGGCCTCCTCGAACACAAAGCTTCCGGCGCGGGCGGCAGCCTCGAATTGATTCTCCCGCGCCAGCAAAAACGCCGTACCGACATTCGGATGACCGGCGAAGGGCACTTCGGCACGAGGCGTGAAAATTCGGACCTTCGCGGTGTGTGCCGGGTCGTCCGGCGGCAGCACAAACGAGGTTTCCGAATAATTGAATTCCAGGGCGATGGCCTGCATCTGCTCTGTCGCGAGATCTTCCGCGTCCAAAACGACTGCCAGCGGATTGCCTCCGAACTTCCGCTCGGTGAATACGTCAGCCGTCACATAGCGTCGTTTAGTCACAAGTGGGTGAGCTGAATCCATGGGCCTCTTTCGGGATGCCGAGAAAATTGCTGTCCAGCTTGCCGTTGTCGTTTTCGTTTTCGTCCTGGTATGGCGCCGGAATCTCTGCGTCAACATTATCGCGCACTTTATGGTGGACGCTAGATGTCCAGGTTCGACACGTGCAGCGCGTTTCTTTCTATGAACTCGCGCCGCGGTTCCACGGCATCGCCCATCAACGTCGTAAAAATGTCGTCCGCCGCAACCGCATCCTCGATGCGCACCTGCAGCAGCCGCCGCGTTTCCGGATTGATGGTCGTGTCCCACAGCTGGCTGGCGTTCATCTCGCCCAAGCCTTTGTAGCGTTGGATGCTCTGGCCCTTCTTGGCCTGCTCAAACAGCCAAGTCATCGCAACTTTGAAGCTGGCAACCTCCTGGCGCTCATCGCCACGGTTGATGTAGGCGCCCGGCCCAATCAAATCGCTCAAGGTCCGCGCAAGCTCCGCAATGCGCAGATATTCGGCCGAATCGAAAAACTCCCGCGGTATGTGCTTCACCGAGATCAAGCCATGCTCCAACCGCTGCAGATTGATGCGATGGCCGCCCGCAGCGAGAGCATCCACGGTGACGCGATAGCGCCGCGACACATCATCGAGAGTGTTGAGCCTTTGCTCCAACACGCGGCACCAATCCCGAAGTGCATCGATGCGATCGAAGGACTCCGTGGCGAGCGCCGGCACATATAGAAGCTGCTCGAGGAAGCGCTCGTCGTAGCGGCGCGCCCAGCGCTGCACGATGCTTTGCACTTCGACATATTTCCGGGCCAGCGATTCGAGGCCCAATCCCGACATCGCGGGAGCCTGTGCGTTGACATGCAAAGCCGCGCCGTCGATGGCTGTGCTGAGCAGCAACGCATTCAATTCGATATCGTCCTTCACGTAGGTCTCTTGCTTGCCCTTCTTCACCTTGTAAAGCGGCGGCTGGGCAATGTAGATATGGCCGCGCTCGATGAGGATCGGCATCTGGCGGTAGAAGAAGGTCAGCAACAAGGTTCGGATGTGCGATCCATCGACGTCGGCATCGGTCATGATGATGATGCGGTGGTAGCGCAGCTTCTCGACATTGAAGTCGTCGCGCCCGATGCCGCAGCCCAGCGCGGTGATCAGTGTGCCGACCTCGGCGGATTGCAGCATTCGGTCGAAACGGGCCTTCTCGACATTGAGGATTTTTCCCTTGAGTGGCAAGATCGCCTGGGTGCGGCGATCGCGGCCCTGTTTTGCGGAGCCGCCGGCGGAGTCGCCTTCCACCAAGAACATTTCAGAGAGCGCGGGATCCTTTTCCTGGCAGTCAGCGAGCTTGCCGGGCAGTCCCGCGATATCGAGCGCGCCTTTGCGGCGCGTCATTTCGCGCGCCTTGCGCGCGGCCTCGCGGGCGCGCGCCGCCTGGACCGACTTGCTGATCGCCGAGCGCGCCTCCGCCGGGTTCTCCTCGAGGAACTCGGCGAGGCCGGCGTTGACGACCGACTCGACGAAGCCCGCCATGCCGGGGTTGCCGAGCTTGGTCTTCGTCTGGCCCTCGAACTGCGGGTCGCGGAGCTTCGCCGAGATCACGGCGGTCAGCCCCTCGCGGACGTCCTCGCCGGCGAGCGACTCGTCCTTCTCCTTGAGCAGGCCCTTGTCGCGCGCGTACTTGTTGACGGTGCGCGTGAGCGCCGAGCGGAAGCCGGTCAGGTGGCTGCCGCCCTCGTGGGTGTTGATGTTGTTGGCGAAGGAGAAGATCGACTCCTGGTAGGAGGAGTTCCACTGCATCGCGACCTCGACCGCGCCCTCCTCGCCCTCCCCCGCGAAGAAGATGACCTTGCGCCCGATCGGCTCCTTGCTCTGGTTGAGGAAGGCGACGTAGTCCTCGATGCCGCCCTCGTAGTGGAACTCGACGTAGTGGCCGTCGCCGCGCTCGTCGGTCAGCGAGATGCGCAGGCCGCGCGTCAGGAAGGCTGTCTCGCGCAGGCGCTCCTCGAGCGTCTGCACGTCGAAGTCGATCACCTCGAAGATCTCCGAGTCGGGCAGGAAGGTGATGGTCGTGCCGGTCGGCTCGCCCTTCTTCAGCGCCGCCCCCTTCGCGAGCGGGCTCTTCGCCGCGCCGCGCTCGTACTCCTGGGTCCAGACGTGGCCGTCGCGGCGGATCTCGATCGCGAGGCGCTCCGAGAGCGCGTTGACGACCGACACGCCGACGCCGTGCAGGCCGCCCGATACCTTGTACGAACTGTCGTCGAATTTCCCGCCCGAGTGCAGCACGGTCATGATGACCTCGGCGGCGGAGCGTCCCTCTTCGCTATGGATATCGACGGGAATGCCGCGGCCGTTGTCCGACACCGTCACCGATTCGTCAGCATGAATTGTCACAACGACGCGATCGCAGTGACCCGCCAGCGCTTCGTCGATGGCGTTATCCACCACTTCGAACACCATGTGATGCAGGCCGCTGCCGTCATCAGTATCGCCGATGTACATTCCGGGCCGTTTTCGAACCGCGTCGAGGCCCTTTAAGACTTTGATTTTGCTGGAATCGTAGACATCGTTATCGGCCATGGCGGATCCTATTTTGCGACCGATTATTCTAACAGTTTTCGGCTTCGATAACGAATCCCGGAGGCCCAGAAAATTCTTCTAAATCAAATGGTTGAAAAGCCCGAAGCGGTGCCGGCGAGCGCCTCGGCCGCGCCCGCGGCGACGCTCTCGCCGCTGCATCCGATTGAGGGATGAATTGCATCCTATGGACACCTTTCATACTGTTCACCAGGAGCACGCAATGAGCAATATGGGATCTTACTTGCTGGGAATTGCCTTTTGGATATTCGTCGGCGCGGTCTCCGTCGCGGGCATCGTCGCCGACTATAAGCGGCGGCGCTTCGGCATCGAAGTGCTGCGCATGGCCATCGACAAGGGGCGCCGCTCGACCCGGCGTTGATCGAAAGACTGACTCCGTCCCGTGACGGTGCGAAGGAGCAAATCGACCCTGCGCATCTGAAACTCGGCGGCATCATCACCATCGCCGGCGGCAGGGTGCGATGAGAAATCTGCTGCGGCGCCTGACTCGCGACGCCGCGCTGGCAACGTTGCCGGGCCACGTGCGGTTGTGCGTGGTGCTCGCGTATAGTGAAGGCATGAGTCACGCTGAGATCAGCGAGAGTAAGGCGATGCCGCTCGGAACGGTCAAGTCGCATATCGCTCGGGGTGCTGCTCGATTGCGCGAAGTGCTGCAGGATTATGGCGACCGCAATATCCAATGAATTGGATTCGCAGCTCACTCGAGTGTTCGCGCTGGCGCGCGAGCCGCCGGCGGGCTTGCGCTGCGCTTTGCAGAATTTCCAATCACGCCCTTGGGGTGGGCGGTGTCGATGATCATCGGCCTCTGGGTGGTGTTCCGTACGCGGCCGTCGCGCCGTTGACACATAGGGAAGTAATGCGCGAAACCCGATGGTCGCCGATGACTCGACGCACGTTCATCGGCGGACTCTCCGTCCTGCCGGTATTCTGGGCGCGCGCGACGGCTGGCGACGCGCCGCCGCCGATCAGTGCCGCTGATCGAGTCCTCAACGTCATGGACTTCGAGCCGCTCGCGCGCGCAGCGCTGCCCCCCGCTCATTTCGGCTACATCGCTACCGGGGCGGACGACGACCGCACCGTTATGCGCAATCACGAAGCGTTCTCGCAATACGAGATCCGCGCGCACCGCTTCAACGATCTAAGCCACCTAAGCACCTCGCTCAGCCTATACGGTACTTCCTGGCCGAGCCCGATATACCTATCGGCAGTCTCCTCCATGCGCGCATTCCACGCCGACGGCGAACTTGGGGTCGCGCGCGCGGCCGCAAAGCGTTCGATGCAGCTGATGCTGTCCACCGGATCGTCGATCGCGATTGAGGAGGTCGAGGCGGCGCGTAGTGCGCCGGTCTGGCTGCAACTTTACCCGACCAACGATTGGGAGGTGACCACAGGGATCGTCCGGCGTGCCGAGAACGCGGGCTGCACCGCCATCGTCCTTACGGTCGACTCTCCGGGCGCGCGGAACAACGAAACTTTGAAGCGCGCCATACAGGCCGACAGCCGACGGTGCCTCGACTGTCATCAGGGCAATACCCACGACATGTGGCGACGGGCGCCGATGTTTGCCGGGCTCGACGTGTCGCGAGTCACTGGCCTCGCGCCGCCCGGCGTAACCATCGCGTTTCTCGACCGGCTGCGGGAGCTGGTGAAGGGGCGATTGATCCTCAAAGGCATTGTCACCGGGGAGGACGCGGCGATCGCGGTTCAACACGGCGTGAATGGCATCGTCGTGTCGAACCATGGCGGCCGCAACGAGGAAACCCTACGCGCGACGATCGACTGCCTGCCGGAGGTAATCGCGGCGGTGCGGGGCCGCGTCCCGGTCCTCCTCGACGGCGGGATCCGCCGCGGCACGGACGTCTTCAAGGCGCTCGCACTCGGCGCAACTGCCGTCGGCATCGGCAGGCCCCAGGCCTGGGGGCTCGCAGCCTTTGGACAGCCAGGGGTCGAGGCCGTGATCGACATCCTTAACCGCGAGTTGGCGGCGATCATGCGCCAGGCCGGGACGCCGACTCTCGCGAGCATCACGCGCGAGCTTGTGGTGCGCTCGCACGGCGGCTAGAGCCATGCGCGGCGTATCATCGCTCAATGCCACTGGCGGAAGGAATGCGAATGAATGATCTGGAAGGCATCGCGCGCCGGGCCATGATCGACCGCTGCCTGCTGCCGGATTTCTCGCCCGCGGCGCTCGCGCAGCTTAAGGCGATCACGAAGCCGGCGATGGCGTCCGGCGCCGGGATCCGCGATCAGCGCAGCCTGCTGTGGGCGTCGATCGACAACGACGATTCCCGTGATCTCGATCAGTTGTCGGTCGCGGAGGCGCTGCCGGGAGACGCCTACAAGATCCTGGTCGCCATCGCGGACGTGGACAGCGCGGTAGCCGTGGGCTCGGCACTGGACGAGCACGCGCGCGCCAATACGACCTCGGTCTACACGCCTGCGAAGATTTTCCCGATGTTGCCGGAGAAGCTGTCCACGGACCTCACTTCGCTTGGCCAAGACCAGGACCGCCTGTCCCACGTAATCGAATTCACCGTCACCCCCGACGGCACCCTGACCGCCTCCGATATCTACCGCTCGGTGGTGCGCAATCGCGCGAAGCTCGCCTATGACAGCGTCGGCGCCTGGCTCGCCGGCACGGGACCGGCGCCAAAGGGTGTGACTGCCGTGGCGGGAGTCGACCAACAGCTGCGCATGCAGGATCTGGTCGCGCAGCGCCTGCGGCGGGTGCGCCACGAGCACGGCGCCCTCGCCCTGCAGACCATCGAGGCGCGCGCGGTGTTCGAGAACGGCGTGCTGAGCGACCTGCGCCCGGACGACCCTAATCGAGCCAAGGAGCTTATCGAAGAATTCATGATCGCCGCCAACAGCGTCGCGGCGCGCTTTCTCGAAGCCAAGGGCTTGCCGGCACTGCGCCGGGTGCTGCGCGCGCCGGAGCATTGGGACCGCATCGTGACGCTCGCGGCGGCGCTCGGTGAAAAGCTGCCGGCGGCGGCCGATGCCCTCGCGCTCAATCAGTTCCTGGCGAAGAGACACCAGGTCGATCCGGACCGGTTTCCTGATCTGTCTCTCTCCGTCATCAAACTGCTCGGACGTGGCGAGTACCAGGTCGAACTGCCCGGCGCGGCCTCGCCCGGACACTTCGGCCTCGCCGTGACCGATTACACCCACTCGACCGCGCCGAACCGCCGCTTTCCCGATCTGATTACGCAGCGCCTCGTCAAGGCGGCGCTCGCGGGCACGGCACCGGAATACTCGACTGCGGACCTCGAGACCCTTGCCGCGCACTGCACGGAGCAGGAGGACAACGCGCAGAAAGTAGAGCGCCAGGTGCAGAAGTCCGCCGCGGCATTCCTGCTGACATCGAGAATTGGCCAGCAATTCGACGCCATCGTCACCGGCGCCTCCGACAAGGGCACCTGGGTGCGGATTTCGTCACCGATCGCGGAAGGCCGAGTGATCATGGGTGCCGAAGGGATGAAGGTAGGCGATCAGGTCCGAGTGCAGCTCGTGCATACCGACGCGGCGCGTGGTTTCATCGATTTTTCGCGAGCGGGGTAAAGCCTAGTGGCATCAAGCGAGACACCGGGCGCGAAGCTCGCGTACGAGAATCCTGAGTTCATGGAAAGCGATGATGCCCGCCCGCTGCGAATCATCGCCGAGTATCTGGCGCCGTTGCGCAGCTTTCGTCGCGCGCAGGTGCACGACACCATCGTGTTCTTCGGCTCGGCGCGCCTATCATCGACCGGGCCGATGGGTCATTTCTACGATGAAGCCCGCGAGCTCGCGCGTCTGATCACGAAGTGGTCGAAGAACCTGTCCTCACACGTGCACCGGTACGTCATCTGCTCAGGCGGCGGCGGCGGCATTATGGAAGCTGCGAATCGCGGCGCGTCCGACGCGGGCGGCCGCACGATCGGGCTCAATATCAGCCTGCCCCGCGAGCAGCGCCCGAATCCCTACATCACTCAGGGACTCTCGTTCAAGTTCCATTACTTCTTCATGCGCAAGCTGTGGTTTGCCGAGCTCTCGCGCGCGCTCGTGGTTTTCCCCGGCGGCTTCGGCACGCTCGACGAGCTCGGCGAAGTCCTGACCCTTGCACAGACCCGCAAGCTTGCCCGTCCGATTCCCATCGTGCTGTACGGTTCGGCGTATTGGCGGGAGATCATCAATTTCGACGCGCTCGTGCGCCACGGCATGATTTCGCAGGAGGACCTACAGCTCTTCCAGTTCGCGGATACCCCCGCCGACGCGCTTGCGCTGCTGCAATCGAGACTCTCACTGGCGGAGTAAGATTTTGCTCTTGGCTCTAGCGATCAGCCCTGCTTCGACGCTCGTGTGCCAGGGAGAATCATACCGGTGGTGTAGCTCCTTCAAGCGGCGACGCTAGGAATCCGCTCGTGGCGAGCGCGCCTATCAGCGCGGAAACTCGAAATATCATTCCGATAGTTTAGCGCCATGCTGTGAGTGGCTTGCACCGCCGGACGATTCCGCCTCGCGCGTTTCCGCTGAAACGTTTCGCGCACGCTCGGCCTGCTGCTGCAGCACTTCGATGGCGAGCCCGTAGTCCATGCGTTCGCCACGCCAGCGCGTGGCGGCGGTGCCCGCATCGATGCGGATGCCCTGCTCTGCATGCGTGTCCTGCAAGGCTTTGCAGTCGTAGGACGGTGTCTGGATCGAGACGATGCCGTCAAAGACGGTTCCATCGGGCCGGAGGAAGCGCGGCGTGCCATCGCAGAGCAGCTGCACGTAGATCGCGCCTTCATGCACCAACCGATGATGAAAGCGGCAGAGCGTCACGAGGTTGCCGATCTTGGTCTCCCCGCCGTCGGCCCAGTGCCGGATATGATGCGCATCGAGGAAGCGCTGATGGGTGCATCCAGGGAATCGGCAACCGGGATCGCGTGCGTGCAAGGCGCGGCGAATCGCCGGCGGGATGCTGCGGGTCCTGCGCCCCACATCGAGTGCTTCCCCGCGCTGGTTCTCGAGCACCGCGACCAGGCTCGCATCGCAGGCGAGACGCCGCACGGTCTCTGCGGGTAATGACGGACCCTGCTCGATCTCGCAGCGCCCCGCGGTGCGAGATCGCAACGTCTCTTCATCCACATGCACCACCACTTGATAGCGGTCCGCGGTGTGCGAGATCTTAAGACCTCGCTTGAGGGACTTCTCCGCCAGCAGCGCGAGCGCCGGCAGCCTCGCCTTGAGCACTAAGCTGCCGTCCGCATCGAACCAGTAGCTCACACTCCGGTTCGCTTGTTGGCGCGCCTCGCGCGACAGTTCTTCGGCTTCGTGCGCGCGCCGGTAATAGCGCGCGAGCCTCTCCACATGATGCGCCGTGCCGTGCAAGGCGATGGACAGAAAATACTCCTCCGTCCCCTCACCGGCGACGCGGGTGAGCGCACGCACTTTGGAGTAGCTTAATTCGCCGCGCGCCATCGCGACCGCGATCTTCGGCAACCCTTCCAGCGCATGCGCCACGCGCACCTTCTCGCGCGCCGCGCCTAAATTCAGACCGCATTTGAAATTCAGCCAATGGGCGCAGGAATGCAGTCTCCCGTCCGCCCAGCCGTGGCGCCGATCGAACTCCCCGATCAACACCAGCCAGCGATAGTTCGCGGCGTTCAAATGCCCGGCGAGTTCGGTGATTTGCGCTTCGAGCTCCGCCAGTGACAGGGCCGGCTGTGGCTTAAGATTTCCGCCATCCACGAGGGGCTCCCGACAACTGTTTGGATATACAGTATCTTAACTAAAGCATCCCGGAAAGTCATCGTCAAAATACGACTTTTCGTTCAATATTGGGAGTACCTATGTTATTGATTATAAACCGTTTTAGCGGCTAGATAGAGCGTTAACGTTCCACGTGGAACCACGCTAGGCGCTCTGCACCCCACCCTCACCCACGCTAAATCGGCGACCCGGGGTTCCGAGAGCCGCAAATTCTCCGTGCAGCGTCGTCACGATCAGCTGGACAGCGTGGCTGGATATCTCGCTCATCAACTCCGCCAGACGCTCGTTGTCCAATTCGGCCGCTGGGTCATCCAGCAGGAGACTGGGTTGCACCGGCGCGTCCCGCGGAAACAGTTTTACCTGCGCCATTAATAGCGCGGCCGCGAGAAGTTTTTGCTGTCCGCGGGAAATCCGATCCTTCACGGCCACTCCGTCCAGGCGGATACTGAGCTCGGCCCGTTGCGGCCCTACTTGGGTGGCACCGCTCTCCAGGTCATGCTCCCAACTCTGTTGCAGGGCCTCGGATAGGCTCATGTCTCGGCCCCAGCCAGGCCGATAGGCCAAGGTCAGTTCCATTCCCAGTAGATTCTTCGCCAGCGTACGAGCTTGGTCGACCAACAGTGCGATGTAATGCGATCGAGCGGCCGTTAACTGCTCGCCGTAGCGCACCAGGTCCTCGTCCCAGGCCGAGGTGATCGCTCGAGGTTGCTTGGCCTTCAATGCCGCATTTCGCTGTTTGAGGGCCAGCTGGTATTTCTGCCAATACGCCACGAAGCCAGGTTCCACGTGGAACACACCCCAATCCAAGAATCGCCGGCGACGACCGGGGCCCTCTTCGATCAGGCGATGAACCTCGGGATCGATAATTTGCACGGGCAAAACCGACGCCAGCTCCGCCAGCGGCGCCTTATCTCCCCCCAGCTTCGCGCGAATCCCCGTTGCGCTCCCTTCTACCCCAAGGCCCACACGACGCTCTGGCATCGCTATTTCACCCAATACCACGAAGCGCTGCCGACCCACGCGAATCAAATGCTCCAGCCGGCGGGTTCTAAATGAGCGTCCGCGACCCAAGACATAGATGGCCTCCAGCAAGCTCGTTTTGCCTGTGGCATTCGGGCCGCTGATCAGCGTGAACTGAGGATCGAGCTCCAATTGCGCCGACTGCAAGCACCGGAAATCCGTGACTTGCAATCGACGCAGGGACACGGCTTACAGCCTCATGGGCATGACAACGTAGCGTGCGGTGGCATTGCCCGGCGAGCGGATCAAGCAGCTGCTATTGCTGTCAGTCAGCCCCAATTCGACATCTTGGCCATCGATCGCAGCCAAGGCGTCCAGCAGATAATTGACGTTGAAACCCACTTCGAGATCGATGCCGTTGTAGGCGACCTCAATTTCCTCCTCCGCCTCTTCCTGCTCCGGATTGTGGGCCTGCACCGTGACGACGTTCTTTTTCACCGTAATTCGAATGCCGCGATACTTTTCATTGGACAAAATCGCGGTGCGCTGGAGCGCTTGCCGCAGAACATCGCGGTCCGCTCTGATCGCAGTGGCGGGTGCGGCCGGTATGACCCGGGAATATTCCGGGAACCGGCCGTCAATGAGCTTCGAAGTGAAGCGAATATCGCCGATCTGTGCGCGAACGTGATTGGTGCCGATCGCCAAGTCGGCGGATCCCTCGTCAGTGAGCACGCGCTGCAATTCCAAGACCCCTTTGCGTGGCACGATCACCTGCTGTGATGTCTTCGCTTTGACCGATAGGGTGGTTTCGCACAACGCCAGGCGGTGGCCGTCGGTGGCGACCGCGCGCAGCAGTTGGCCGTCGATCTCCAGCAACATGCCGTTCAAGTAGTAGCGCACGTCTTGTTGCGCCATGGAAAAATGTGTTTTCTCTAGGAGACGCAGCAATTGCTTGCGTGGTATTTGCACCGTCTGCTGCGCGTTGATGTCATCGATAATGGGAAATTCCGTGGCCGGCAGCGTCGTCAGACTGAAACGGCTGCGCCCCGCTTTAATCACGATCTTTTCGCCTTCGACGACCAGCGATACCTCGAGTTTCTCAGGCAGCGCTCGCAAGATGTCCAAAAATTTACGTCCCGGCACCGTAATGTCTCCGGTCTTTTGCACCGTGACTTCGGTCGCTGCCACCAACTCAACCTCAAGATCGGTGGCCGTGATCGACAGGTGTCCGTCTCGCACGCTCAACAGCACATTCGCCAATACCGGCATAGTCTGACGCCGCTCCACGACGCCGATCACCGCTTGCAAAGGGGCCAACAATTTCTCTCGCTCCGCCGTTAATTTCATGGGCACACCCGTCTGACCATTCTTAGATTTAGATTCTTAAAAGAGATTATTACTATGATTATGAAGCCCCGCCTTCCCGGGGGATAACGCCATAATTGCTATAAAAATCATTAGCCTACAGATACTGAAACCACGCCCCGCAGCTGTCCTGCGCCTGCGTGCAACCTGTCTCCCGGCTGTGGATATCTTTATCCACAGAGTTGTCCACAGCATACCCCGCCTATCCAGCCAAGGTTCTCAACAGGTTCATATAGTCCTCGCCAATCCGCCTCTCCGACTCGCGCAACTCCTTGACTCGCCTGCAGGCGTGCAGCACGGTCGTATGATCCCTGCCGCCAAAGGCATCGCCGATTTCCGGCAGGCTATGGTTGGTCAGCTCTTTGGCGAGCGCCATCGCCACCTGCCGCGGCCGCGCGATCGAGCGGCTGCGCCGCTTCGACAGCAGATCCGCGATGCGAATCTTGTAGTATTCAGCGACGGTCTTCTGAATATTTTCCACCGTCACTAATTTTTCCTGCAGCGCCAACAGATCACGCAGGGCTTCCTTGGCAAACTCCAGAGTGATGGGGCGTCCCGTAAAATTCGACGTGGCGACCACACGCCGCAGCGCGCCCTCCAATTCACGCACGTTCGAGCGGATGCGCTTGGCAATGAAGAACGCGACTTCCTCCGGTAAATCAACTTTCGTCATTGCTGCCTTGCTCATCAAGATCGCAACGCAGGTCTCCAACTCCGGCGGTTCGATGGCAACGGTCAATCCCCAACCGAACCTTGATTTCAAGCGCTCCTCGAGTCCGTCCACTTCCTTCGGATACCGATCGCAGGTCAGTATCACCTGCTGTTGACTCTCCAGAAGCGCATTGAAGGTGTGAAAGAACTCCTCTTGGGAGCGCTCTTTCCCTGCAAAAAACTGAATATCATCGATCATCAGCGCATCCAAGGACCGATAAGCGGTCTTGAAATCGTTGATGGTATTGTGCTGCAAGGCCTTCACCATATCGCCGACGAATCGCTCGCTGTGCACGTAGGCGAGCCTTGCATCGGGGCTGCGTTCTTTGAGCCTGTTGGCGACCGCATGCATCAAATGGGTTTTGCCCAGACCCACACCGCCGTAAATGAACAGCGGGTTGTACGCCCTGCCCGGATTGCCCGCTACTTGGATCGCCGCCGCTTTGGCGAGCTGATTGCTCTTGCCCTCGACGAAGCTGTCGAAGGTAAAATCCGCATTGATCCTGCTCCCGAGAACCGTGGGCGCGAGCCTGCGCAGCCGCACTGCCGCACCGTCGGCGTCCGCGCCGCCATTGCTGGCCGCACCGCCGGTGACGACCCCGGCGCGAGTGCCGACGTCCAACACCACATCCGGCACGGCACCGTCCGCCAGCGCCAGGATAAGTTCCTTGATCCGGGGCAAGGAGTTCTGGCTCAACCATTCGATGACGTAGCGATTCGGCGCAAGCAACCGCAGTTCGCCGTCGCGCTCGATCGCCTGCAGGGGCCGCACCCACGTATTGAACTGCTGCTCGGGAAGTTCGCTCTCGAGCACTCGCAGACAGCGGTTCCATAGCGACTCCGGCAAGAGCGCTCTCCCTCGACATTAGGCAATGGGGCAAAGTAAAACGAAAGGGCAGGGAGTCTAGCTCCAACCGGCTGATGCGTCTATTGACACATCCTTGCTCGCTCAGTACCCTTGCCGCCTTTCGTAAGCCTCCCGGCCGCCATGAAACGCACATTTAATCCCAGCAATTTGCATCGTGCCCGAACCCACGGCTTTCGCGCGCGCATGGCCACGAAGAGCGGGCGCCGATTGCTCGCCCGGCGCCGTGCCAAGGGCCGCAAGCGCCTCTGTCCCTGACAGCGCGTTTCAAGAGGCAGACGTTCGAGCCGCGCCAGCGATTGCATCAGCCGGCCGAATTTCGCCAAGTTAGGCAGCGCGGCAAAAAATTCACCGACGCCTATTTTAGTTTGTCTGTCGTGGCCAATCATGAAAGTTATCCGCGTTTGGGTTTGAGCATCGCCACGCGCACCTTTGGTACCGCCGTTGCACGCAACCGCATCAAGCGCCTCACGCGAGAGTCCTTTCGCCTGAACCAACACGCGCTGCCGCCGGTCGATATCGCCGTGTATGCGCGCGAGGCCGCCCGCGCTGCGGGCCCAAGAGCGCTGCGCGCGAGTCTGGACATGCATTGGAAGTCGATTTCGCAACGATGGTAAAGGCCGCCCAACTCTTGCTGTGGTTGATTCGCGGCTACCAGCTCGCGGTGAGTCCTATGCTGGGACCCCGCTGTCGTTTCTACCCAAGCTGCTCCTGCTACGCGCATACGGCCATACAACGATATGGGGCATTGCGCGGGACCTGGCTCGGCCTGCGCCGCATCCTGCGCTGTCACCCCCTTGCAGAGGGCGGCTACGACCCTGTGCCGGACAAGAGATTGATCAATGCCTAATATCCGGATACTCCTCTGGGGCGCTCTTGCCCTGATCTTGTATTACAACTACGCAGCTTGGATGCACGATTATGGGGCGCCGCTGCCTGCGGCGATGACCAAGGCAGCGGCCGGCGCGACAGGCGCCGGCGCCGGTACGCTCGGGGACTCGGTGCCACAGGCGGCTTCCGCGGCGCCGGCGCCAGCACCGAGCGCTACGACCGCCGCGACCGAGCAAGCGCCTCCGGGTTCACCGGCACCGGCACCGGCAGCCGAGCCGCAGGCCGCACCCGCGCAGCTGCTGCACGTGAAGACCGATGTGCTCGACGTCTCGATCAATTTGAAAGGCGGCGAGCTCGATAAGGCCGAACTGCCGGAATATCCGCTGCGCAAAGACGCGCCCAATATTCCCGTGACGCTGTTCGACAACGCCGATGAGGCCTCCCGGTATCTATTGCAAACCGGACTCACGGGCGGCAGCGGCCAGGCAGCGCCGACACATCTGGCGACATGGGTCAGCGCGCAGAAGTCCTTCGTGCTCGAAAACGGCGCGCAGGAGCTGCGCGTCCCCATGACGTGGACGGACGGTCAGGGACTGACCGTGACCAAGACATTCGTGTTCAAGCGCGGCTGGTATTCCATCGACCTGATCTACGATGTGAAGAACAACAGCGCCACGGCGCGCAATCTTGCTTCGTATTCGCAATTCCTGCGCCATTGGGAGCATGCGTCGCGATCGTATTTCGACGTCGAGACCTACTCCTTCAAGGGCCCGTCGATTTACGACGGAACGAAGCATGTGGATCTTAAAGTGGAGAGCGAGGAAGACAGTAAGTTCTCGCAGACCATCACCAATGGTTGGCTGGCTTCGATGCAGCATCATTTTGTCGCCGCCATAGTGCCCACCGCCGGCGAACCTTTCAAATACCAGTTGCAGGTTCGCGATCACGAGTACCTGCTCAGCGCGACCGGTCCCGCCATCGACATTCCGGCGGGCGCAAATGCCCAGCTGCACGAGAAATTATTCGTCGGTCCTAAATTGCAGGCGCAGCTTGCGGCGACCGGACCGCGCCTCGACCTGACGGCCGACTATGGCAAGCTGACGGTGTTGGCCAAACCGTTATTCTGGGTGCTCAAATCAGTCGACGGGATCACCGGCAACTGGGGCTGGTCGATCATCATCGTCACCGCCTTGATCAAGTTGGTGTTCTTTCCCTTGAGTCAGGCGAGCGGCCGTTCGATGGCGAGAATGCGCGCGGTGGCGCCACGCCTGAAACAGATTCAGGAAACCTACAAGGATGATCGCGAAAAGCTCGGCCGCGCGATGATGGAGCTGTACAAGCGAGAAAAAATCAATCCCTTGGCGGGTTGTTTGCCGATGGTCGTGCAGATCCCGTTCTTCATCTCGTTCTACTGGGTGTTGCTCGAGACCGTGGAAATGCGTCAAGCACCCTTTATGTTGTGGATTAACGATTTATCGTCGCGCGACCCGTACTTCGTGCTGCCATTCTTGATGGGCGCGGCGATGTTCGCGCAATTCAAGCTCAACCCGGCGCCGCCCGATCCCATGCAAGCCAAAATCATGCAATTCATGCCCCTGGTGATGACCGTCATGATGGCCTGGTTTCCGTCCGGGTTGACGCTTTACTGGTTGACCAATACCGTGCTGTCCATCGCGCAGCAGTGGCGAATCAATAAAGTGGTTGAGGCCGAGGCCGCCAAGCAACGATCCTAGCGGTGACATCCCCGGACACCATCGTCGCCATCGCGAGCCCTGCGGGCCGCGGCGCGGTTGGGATCGTTCGAATTTCCGGTTCCGAGGTGCCGCGAATCGCGGCGCAAATTCTCGGCGGCGTGCCCGCGCCGCGGCAGGCGCGGCTATCCCGGTTTTTCGACGCCGCAGGCGCCAGCCTGGACCAAGGTCTGGCGTTGTACTTTCCCGCGCCTGCCTCGTTCACCGGCGAACATGTGCTGGAACTCCAGGGCCATGGCGGCGCCCAGGTCTTGGACCTTGTGCTGAAGCGCTTGCTTGCCCTCGGCTGCCGCATGGCGCGGCCAGGCGAGTTCAGCGAGCGCGCCTTTTGGAACGGCAAAATCGACGTGCTGCAGGCCGAAGCCGTCGCCGATTTGATCGATGCAGGATCGACCGCCGCAGCCCGCGCCGCGGCGCGCTCGATGCAGGGAGAGTTCTCCGCGCGCGTCAAGGAACTGCAATCGCAACTCACGGGGTTGCGAAGCTACGTCGAGGCCGCCATCGATTTCCCCGACGAAGAGCTCGACTTTCTATCCGATCGCGAAGTATCCGGGCGGCTGGCCCAGGTATTCGCGGGCTTCGACTCGATTACGTCCGCGGCGCGCCAGGGCGCGCTGCTGCGGGAGGGGCTGAATGTGGTCATTGCCGGCAAACCCAACGCCGGGAAATCGAGCTTACTGAACCGGCTGGCGGGCGATGAGGTCGCCATCGTCACGGATCTGCCCGGCACGACCCGCGATCTACTGCGGCAATCGCTGCAGCTCGATGGGCTGCCGCTGAATCTCATCGACACCGCGGGTCTGAGAACCGCGCTCGACGTGGCGGAGGCGGAAGGCATCCGCCGCGCCAGAGGCGAGATGCTGCGTGCCGATCGGGTGATCTACGTGCTGGATGCCAGCCTTGCCGAGGAAAACACGCCGGCGCGCTTGGCGGCGGAGTTGGAGCTCTTGCCGCGCGAGGTCCCGGTAACCTTGGTCTTCAACAAAATCGACCTCACCGAAATTGCGGCGCACGCCGATGAAGGCGGCGCGCCGGCCCGGGTGTACTTGAGCGCCCTCACCGGCGAGGGAGTGGATTTACTGCGCGAGCATCTCAAAGCGAGTGCCGGTTACCATGACTCGGAATCCGGCGCGCTGTCGGCGCGGCGCAGACATCTCGACGCCTTGGCACGAGCCCGCGAGCATGTGAAAAATGCCGCCGCCGCGCTGCGCGATACTCACGCGATCGAGTTATTTGCCGAGGATCTGCGGCTTGCCCAGCATGCGTTGGGGGAAATCACCGGCGAGTTCACCAGCGAGGACTTGCTGGGCGAAATCTTCGCCAGCTTCTGTATCGGAAAGTAGCGCTAGCTGCGTTCCATATCGGAAACGCCCTCGGAGTCGGTCGACCTCGCAAGGCGGGCGGAAATACCGAGAACGGCCAGCACGGCGATGGTCGCGATTCCGGTGCCGAGCGGGTAGTGCCAGAAGAGCCATAGCATGGTGATCGCGGACAGCGTCAAGATGCACAGCAACGCGACGATGTTCGCCCTTGCGTACGACGAGTCGGTCATCCCAGCCTCCCTCACTCCCGGATCAATTCTAATAATGCAACGACTACCGAGAGCTTTATACAGATTATGTCACCAAACCACCATTCAGAAAAGACCCTAATCGCGCATCAGCGTTTGTCTGAATAGATTGTCCGAGCGCGCAACGCTCAACCCAACATCGTTTCGCGCCGCCAGTGCCTCGCGGTCAACACCATCAACAAGAGCGCGAGACTCAACGAAGCGCCGGCGGATACCAACATGTCGAGCGGCGCGACGGTCTCGTTCTTGAGCACGCTGGTCATCAACAAATGCTGGCTCAAGGACGGAATGAACATCAGCGAACTTTTGGTTTTCAGTGAATAAATGCTGGCAAACGCGATGGGCAGCGTCGGTATCAAGAGGACGAAGGTCAGATAGGTTTGCGCCTCGCGGTAGCTGCGCGTGAAGGAGGCGACGAAGGTCAANNGCGCCGAGAGGCACGAAGGGCAGGCATATGGCAAAGAACGCGAGCGCGGTGCCGAAACCCAAATTCGCGCTCATGCCGAGCCGTTCGAGCGGAACGAAATGAAATATGAACACGAACGCCGTGAGGTTGATGGCCAGCGACAGGCACATGTAGGCGCAGGTCGCGAGAAT
>PKXS01000095.1 GCA_003132425.1 Gammaproteobacteria bacterium
GGCGTCCATACCATTTCTCCTGTGTGACGGCGTTTGACAATGCCTCTATAAGAGGCTTCGACGCTGCCATTCGTCTGCGCCAGGGTCTCGAAGTCGTCCCTCGCGACGACGGATTCGTCCCGGCCCGGACTGATCCGATGCGCAACACTGCCCAGTTGCGCTAGGCTCTTTTCCCATGATCGGAACGGCACACGCAAATCCTCCGCAACGGCGCCGCCTTGGGGGCCTGAGCCTGCGGCAGTTTCTCGGGATCATCGGCTTTTACTGGCTGTATGTGGTCCTGTCGAATGTCCTGTACGCCAACAGCATGCGCACCGGCATCGCGTGGGTGACCAATGCTCCGCTGTTTGCCGCGTGGGACACGCGGGTCATGCAGCATCTATTGTTGCTGCCGGTGCTGCTGATCTCATACTGGGCGTCCCTGCGGGTGCAATGGCGTCCCCTGTGGCTCGCGCTGCCGCTGCAGGCGATTTTAGGCTGCGTGTTCGCGGCGATCGCGTACCCGGCGATGATCGTCTCTCAACTGGCATTGGATGGACCGGCCGGGCACGCCCATTCCATGTCGCACGCGTCGGGCCCTTTGCTCGACACGTACTTTCTGTCGCTGTGGTTCGCCAGTTTCATGAATTTTCTGCCGGCCTACGGATTCGGTCTTGCCTTGATCACGGGTGCGGCGCTGTACACGCGATTTCGCGATTCCGAACTGCAGCGGGCGGCGCTCGAGCGCGAGTGGAGCGCCGCGCGATTGGCGGCGCTGCGCATGCAGCTGTCCCCGCACACACTATTCAATCTGCTGCACACCATACGCGGAAATATCGAATGGGATCCGAAGGGCGCGCAATCGATGGTCGTGCAGCTCGCGGATTTGCTGCGCCGGCTTTTGAACGCCGGCGAACGGGACTACTCGCGGCTCGCGGACGAGCTGCAGTTCGTCAGGCTGTACCTGGATCTGCAACAGAAACGCTTCTCGGACCGCCTGAGCGTCGTTCTGCCGCAGCCGGATGAAGTTCCTGCCCTCTGGGTGCCGAGCTTGATTCTGCAGCCGCTGGTCGAGAACGCCGTGGTTCATGGATTGGCGGGTCATCAAGACGCGGTCAGCGTGCGTGTGACGGCGCTCGTGTCGGCCGGCACGCTCATCCTGCGCGTAACCAACACGCTTGCGCAGGATAAGCTTTCGCGCGAGGAGGGGATCGGATTGAGGAATGTGCGCGAACGGCTGGCCGTTCAGTTTGGGGGCCGCGCCGGCCTGCGCGCCGGCATCCATGATAGAGAGTGGGTCAGCGAGATCACGATGCCCGACATTCGCGAGTTGCCCGACATTCGCGAGTTGCCGGACGGCCGCGATGAGCGGGCGGCGCGGGTGCGCGCATGATGGATGTCATCATCGTCGACGACGAGGCGGCGGGACGGCGCACTTTGCGCGAGTTCTGCAAGGCAGAGGAGGATCTGACCGTGGTGGGCGAGTACGGCGACGGCGCGGCGGCGCTCGACGCGATCCGGGCAAAGCCGCCGCATCTGTTGTTCCTCGACATCCAAATGGATCCGTTGAACGGCATCGACCTCGCGCGCGCGCTGCAACCGGACACATTGCCGTCGCTGGTGTTCGTGACGGCCTACGACATGTACGCCGTCGAGGCCTTTGAAGTGAGCGCGGTGGATTACCTGCTCAAGCCCTTCGATCAGGCGCGCTTCCGCAAGACGTTGGAGCGCGTGCGCCCCAGGCATGCGAGCGGCCGGCTGGAGGAGCGACAGGCTCTTCTGGCCGGTCTGCTGGCGCAACTCGAGCGCGGCGCCCGCCCGTCCGCCGACGAGCGGCCGCGCTTGCTCGCCGAATTCGGCGGACATCTACACGTGCTCGACGCGACGCGGGTGGAAATGCTCGAGGCCGATCGAAACTACGTCGTCATCCGGGTGGGACGAGACAACTTCCACGCGCGCAGCACGCTGTTGCAGGCGGAACAGGCGCTGCGCTCGCAGCCCATGCTGCGGATCAGCCGGTCCTGTCTGGTGAACATGAATTACGTCAGAGAGGTGAACCGCACTCTGCGCGGGGACTTCATCCTGGTGCTGGCCGGCGGGGCGACCGTGACCAGCAGCGAAGGCTTTCGCGGCAAAGTCAAAGAGTACTTGAGCACCCTGCGGATCTCGCCCGCGTCATAGCAATTCTTCCGGCGCGAACGGCGCGAGCAGCTTCAGCGCAAAGCGCTGCAGACGGGTGGTCTCGGGGTCGGTATGCCAGGTCCGTTCGGCTCCAGGCTCGCCGCTCAGCCATTCGATCCGATCGGTGTGATCCTCCAACTCGAGCCTGTAGCTGCCGTCCGCGCTGATGTCATCGAGCAGGCTCGTGACCTGGCGCGCAATGTCGGCGCTGCGTATCACCAATCCGAGTTCACTGTTGGTGTGCGCCGAACGCGCATCCATGTTCATCGAGCCGATGAACACGGTCTTCTGGTCGATCACCAGCGCCTTCGCATGCAGACTCGCATTGGCGTGCCGGAACGGATGAAAGCGCGCGCGCTTCTGCCCCAACTGCGGCCGCACCTCGCTCAATTCAACGCCGAGCTTGAGCAAGGCGACGCGGTAGCGGGAGTACCCCGTATGCACCAGCGGCGAATCGGTCGAAGCCAGTGAATTCGTCAGGATCCGAATATGCACGCCGCGGTCCACCAGCTCGCGCATCAACGCCACCCCATCCTCTCCCGGCACGAAGTACGGTGAAATGACGATGACTTCCTGCTTCGCCGAACGCATCAGCGCGGCGATGCTGTTGGCGATCGTCTCCTCCTCGCTCGGCGAGGTCTCGCTGGCGATCTTTGCAGGACGATCCGCCAACACCGTCGCCGGCACCCACTCGAGCTTCAATTCACCCGCATCGAGCTCGTGCGCCAGCCAATTTGCATCGCCCGCGGTTTCGCTGTCGTCGAGCGGCTTGGCCGCCGGCTCGGCTTGCACGGGCGAGGCGACCGAGGCGATCGGGTAGGCGTACTTGCTGTTCCAAAACGCATCGAATGAGGCCGACAGCTGCGGCACGATGCTCCCCGCCGCGACGACATCGAGATCGATGAAATTGCTGTGCTTGTCGCGCGTGAAGTACTGGTCGCCGATGTTGCGGCCGCCGGTGATGGCCAGCGCATTATCCGCAACGAACAGCTTGTTGTGCATGCGGTGATTGGTTCGCCGCATATCCGACGCCGAGGCAAGCCACCGGGTCCAGGTGGCGAAGCGGCCGCCGGGAAACGGATTGAAGACCCTGACCTCGACATTGGCGTGCTCGCCCAGGTGCAAAAAGCGCCGATCCTCGCCTGCGGTATTCAGATCGTCCACCAGGACGCGCACTCTGACGCCACGATCCGCCGCCTGACGCACATGGTGCAGCAATATGCTCGCGGATTCGTCTTGCTCGATGATGTAGTACTGGATGTCGAGCGTGCGCTCGGCGTGATCGGCGAGCGCGATCAAACTTGCCAGGGCCTCGGCGCCGGAGTTGAGCAGCCGGATACCGGAGAGGTTCGGACCGTGCTCGCCGCTTGCGGCGATCCGCCCGAGCGAGGTGCTGCCGGGATCCTCAAGCGCCTCGGTGCGGTATTTTTCGACATGCTGCGGCAGGCCGACGCACGCAGTGAGCGCGAGCGTGGCGCAGACAACACTGGGCAATAAGCGCATCAAGCGCCGGCATTTACGCATCCGGGCATCATATCAGGCACACTTCGCGCTCATGGAGGCCCAACGCCGCATTCGAAGTTTCGTGTTGCGCGCCGGCCGCATCACGGCCGGGCAAGAGCGGGCGCTCAGCGAGCTGTGGCCCATCTATGGTCTGGATGTCGGCGACGCGCCGCTGGATCTCGACGGTGTTTTTGGCCGAGCGGCGCCGCGCTGCCTCGAGATAGGCTTCGGAGCGGGCGAAGTGATCGGGACTTTGGCGCAGATCAATCCCCACATCGACTACTTGGGGGTCGAAGTGCATCGCCCCGGTGTCGGCCGATTATTGCTGCGGGCCGAACAGGCCAAGCTGACCAACCTGCGGGTGATTTGTCGCGACGCCGTCGAGGTGATGCGGATCGTCATCGGAGAACAATCCCTCGATGAGATACTGGTGTTCTTCCCGGACCCTTGGCACAAGAAACGCCATCAGAAACGGCGCCTGATTGCGCCGCAGTTCGTGCACTGCGCGGCGAGCAGGTTGCGCGCCGGCGGCGTGCTGCGGCTCGCGACGGATTGGCAAGCCTATGCGGAGCAGATGCTGCAAGTGTGCAACGCCAGCGCGCAGCTTACATCCTTGAGCCCGGACAAAACTTACGTGCCGCGCCCCGACTTTCGGCCGCCTACGCGATTCGAAACGCGCGGCGCTCGCTTGGGCCATGATGTTTGGGATCTGGCATACGCAAAAGCGGGCCCGCGAGAGGCACTATGTGAGAAAGCTGCCGCGAATTCCATCGACGATGAACTGCACCGCCAAGGCCGCCAGGATCACTCCTGACAGGCGGCTGATCACGTTGGCTCCGGTCACGCCGAGCACCTTCATGAGGCGCGGCGTCGCGAGCATCAGGGCCCAGCAAATGATCAGCACCAGCGCGACGACGGCCAAGAAGCCGGCAAACAGCGCCGGTTTTCCCCACACCTCGCCCGCGGTCAGCAGAATGGTCGCGAGCGCGCCCGGCCCGGCAATGAATGGAAACGCGAGCGGAAACACCGAGATATCTTCACGCTTCTTCGACTCCTCCCGTTCCGTCGTGGTCGAACGCGTGCCCGAGGTGCGCGCGAACACCATTTCCAGCGCTATCAAGAAGAGCAGAGTTCCGCCGGCGATGCGGAACGAGCTCAAGGATATGCCCATGATTTGCAGAAACTTTGCGCCCACCAGCGCGAACAAGACGCAAATCCCCAAAGCGATTGCCGCCGCCTTGCCGGCCATCTTCTTCTTGTAGCCGCCGCTCGCGCCGTGAGTCAGGCCGGCGAACAGCGGAATCAAGGATATCGGTTCTACGACGACGAAGAAAACGACGAAGAATTTGACGAGCTGTTCGATCATTCGGGATGCTGCTTCGCGCAAAAATTACATATTGCGTGAACGGCTCATTGAGAGTTGAATGGACTTGAGCATAGCAGACGGAGACGGCCATGAATGTAGTCAAGCCGATCGTAGGTCAGTGGTATCGCGGCGGTACCAACGAGCTCTTTGAAGTGGTCGCAATCGACGACCAAGATCAGACCATAGAAATTCAGTATTTCGACGGCACCGTGGCTGAAATGGAATTCGACGCCTGGAACGAGCATCTGCTCGATGAGCTCATCGATGCCGCGGACGCTCCCGAGGATTGGTCGGGCGCCGTGGATGTGGAAGCCGAGGATCTTGACCGGGAGTTCGAGGATAACGCCAGAGCGCTGTGGGCGAGCCCGCACGATCGATCGCTGCGCCGCTGAGCCGGCAATTCTAACGTTTGGCGTTCGCTACATCGCGCGCCGCGAGTTCGTTCATCGGTTCGCGCAAAATCACCAAAATGATGAGGCCCGGCACGGCGGTCACGCAGGTGACGACGAAGAAATTCGCCCAGCCGATCGCGGCCACCACCGTGCCCGCGATCGCGCCCATGGTGGCACGCGGCACCACGGCCAGCGCCGACAGCAGGGCGTATTGGGTGGCGCTGAAACTCGAGCTGCACAGCGACACCAGGAAGGCGACGAACGCCGCCTGCCCCATGCCACCGATCATGGTATCCAAGCTCGTCGCGAGCACCAGCAGCCACAGCTTCTTGCCGGCAAGCGCGAGCCACATGTACAAAAGATTGGTGAGCGCCTGACCGATGCCGAATATCAGCATGGAACGAAACATTCCCCAGCGCATGTAGATCCAGCCGCCGAGCGCCACTCCGATCATGGTGGACACCGTCATGTTCACTTTGCCGGCCACGCTCAATTCCTGCAGCGAGAATCCGACTCCTTTGATCATGAAGGCGCTGTACAAGCTGAGCGCGAAGGCATCCCCGACCTTGTAGAGCAGCACCAACAGTAGAAAGCCCCACGCGCCTTTCTGGCTGAGCAAATCGCGCAGCGGATGCAAGACGGCATCGGCCAATGTGCGTGGCGCGCGGCCGGGCACTTCAGGGTCCGGCGCCCACAGCGTCGCCAGAGTCGTCGCCGCCATGATGACCGCCACGAACAGGAAGGCGAGGCGCCAACCGAAACTGGCGGCGATCAAGACCAGCACCGCGCCCGCCAGCATCGCCGCCGTGCGGTAACCGAAAGTGGTGGCCGCGGCGGCCAGGGCGCGCTCGCTGGCCGGAATCAAATCGACGCGGTATGCGTCGAACACGATATCCTGCGAGGCGGAGAGAAACGCCACCAGCAGCGCGATGGCTCCCAGCGCGTACGGCAGCCGGGTCGGCGAGCTCAAACCCATGATGCCGATGCAGACGGCCAAGCACACCTGGAAAATCAATATCCAGCCGCGGCGCCGGCCCAGCACCGGCGGCAGGTATCGATCCAGGAACGGCGCCCACAGAAATTTGAATACGTATGGCAGACCGACGAGCGAAAAAATGCCGATGGTCTTGATGTCGAGCCCGTCAGATGCCAGCCAGGCCTGCAGGGTGAATCCTGTCAGATTGAAAGGCAGCCCCGAGGCGAAGCTTAAGAACAGGACGGCTGCCATGCGCTTGTCCCCGAGCGCTTGCAACAGTGTGGGCTTGGGAGAGTTCTCAATGGCAATGCGCATCGCGCGCGATGATAACAGCCCGTCATGGCGCACGCCGGGCCCAACTTCACGATTCGCCCGCCCTCACGCGCGCAGACCCTCATGCGTGCCTGCCGTAGACCGCGCTTGCGGCCCGGCTCCACCCTTGCCAGACTTCAGGCCCTATGACGCCGGCATACCAAAGCGAGTTCATTGATTTGTGCATGCGGCTTGGGGTGTTGAAATTCGGCAGCTTTAGGCTGAAATCCGGCCGCGAGAGTCCCTACTTCTTCAACGCCGGACTGTTCGGCTCCGGTGCGGCCATAGCCGCGGTCGGCCGTGCCTACGCCGCCGCCGCGGCAGCCGCGGATGTGCCGTTCGACATGCTGTTCGGTCCTGCGTACAAGGGCATACCCTTGGTGACGGCGACCGCGGCGGCGCTTGCGCAGTACCACGGACGCGACTTAGCCTTTGCCTTCAATCGCAAGGAAGCGAAGCAGCACGGCGAAGGAGGCAATATCGTCGGCGGCCCCTTGAAGGGGCGGGTACTGATCGTGGACGATGTCATTACGGCCGGCACGGCAATCCGCGAATCGATCGACATCATTCGCGCCGCCGGCGGCCTGCACAAATTCATGAATTGGAATTTGCCGATTCTCACCGATAGCGGTGGCTTTCAAGTTTTTAGTCTGGCGAAAATCCGGAAGGTGAAAGAACACGGCGTCGAATTTCGTTCGCATCTCGACGGATCGCTGCTGTTCATCGGCCCGAAGGAATCCATGGAAATCCAGCGCGTGCTTGGCTCGGACATCGCGATG
>PKXS01000075.1 GCA_003132425.1 Gammaproteobacteria bacterium
AACGTTGAAACGCTACGCGCCGAACACGATCGACTGAACGGGCAACTGGCCGAGCGGAACGCGAAACTTGCCGCGCAGGACGCGACCATCGGCAAGCTCAACAGTAGTGCCGCGGCGAACTCGGCGGCGCTCGGGCAACACGCGAGTGAAATACAGCGCCGCGATCAGTCTCGCGCGGATCTTACGGCGCAGCTGGCTGCCTCACAGGGGGAAGTAGCGCGCCTGAATAAGGAGCTGGCGGCGCGCGACGCTGCGGTAACGGAGGCGCGTGCGACCGGAACCGGCGAGGNNCAACGCGCCAAGGATTTGCTGACAGCCGCCGAGCAACGGCACACCGAGCAGGCGGCGCAGATTACGCAGTTGCAGTCGGAGGTTGAAACCACCGAACAGGAAATGACCGTGCTGATGGCGCACCTGCAGGAGGCGCGTCGGCCCATTCAATCCATCCAGGCCGACATTAAGCGCTTGACCGATGAATTAGCGGCCAAGACCAAGGGCCTCGAGCAAATGAACGAGGAGAATAAGAAACTGCGTGCGACGCTGGAGCGCACCCGCGGCGCGCTNNCTCGAAGAGCGCGAGTTCCTGATCCGCAGGCTGGAGCGCAGCGAAAGCAATAATGCCAATGCATTGGGGCGAATTCAGACCAGCATGGAGAGACTTGGGGTGTCGGCGGCCACTGCGCCTGCGGCGCCTTCCGAGGCAAGCCCACCGACTGGGGAAATGAGGGCGGAACTGATCAGAATCGACGGCGACCGGAAAGGCACCACGCACGCGCTGGTGCGCCGCACGCGCATTGGGCGGGCAACGGGCTGCGAATTACATATCGATTCCTCCTCCGTGAGCCGCCACCATGCCCTGATTCTGCTCGGTTCTCGCGAGGCCATTATTGAAGATCTGAATAGCACCAACGGCGTGTTCGTGAACGGCCGCAAGATCACCCGCCAGTTGTTGAATGATGGGGATACGGTGACGATCGGGGAGGAGCAGTTCCGCTTTGCGGTCAAACACGCGCCGCGTGCGCCGGAGCCCAGCGTGCCGGAACCCAGCGNNCCCAGCGTGCCGGAACCCAGCGTGCCGGAACCCAGCGTACCGGAACCCAGCGTACCGGAACCCCCGCCGGGGGCGTGATTCTGCCGCTGGGCATGAAATTACGCTGCTTCGGCGACTTTCTCTTTATAGGCGCCGGCGAATCCGGTATCTTTCGCGCCCTTCGAGCGCGCTTAGCTCAGCGGTAGAGCATCACCTTGACATGGTGGGGGTCAGTGGTTCGATCCCACTAGCGCGCACCACCCCATTTGAGGGTGCCGGGAGTTTTGGGTCCGGTACCCTTTGGTAAGATGCGTCTATGCCGGTCATTACACTTCCCGATGGAAGCAAAAAACACTTCGATCGCGCCATTTCCGTGGCCGAGATCGCCTCAAGCATCGGGCCGGGTCTCGCAAAAGCTGCGCTGGCGGCCAAGGTCGATGGCGCATTGCTGGACACCTCCGCGATGGTTGACCATGACGCTGCGGTGAGCATCGTGACCGATAAGGACCCAGAGGGCCTTCAGATCATTCGGCATTCGACGGCGCACCTGTTGGCCAACGCCGTCCAAGAGTTGTATCCGGATGCCCAGGTCACCATCGGCCCGGTGATCGAGGATGGTTTTTATTACGATTTTGCCTACAAAAGGCCGTTCACGACCGATGATCTGACCGCCATCGAGAAGCGCATGGCGGAGATATCGGCCAAGGACCTGCAGGTGCATCGCCGCGTGCTGCCGCGGGACGCGGCGGTGGCGCATTTCAAAAAGATCGGCGAGCACTACAAGGCCGAGATTATCGCCGCCATACCGTCGGTCGAGCCGATCAGCCTGTACGGACAGGGGGAGTGGGAAGACCTGTGCCGCGGCCCGCATGTGCCGAGCACCGGCAAGCTCAAGGCCTTTAAGCTGATGAAAGTGGCGGGGGCCTATTGGCGCGGCGATTCGCGCAATGAGATGTTGCAGCGGATCTACGGCACCGCGTGGGCGACCGAAAAACAACTCCAGGAGTATCTGACGCGTTTGGAGGAAGCGGAGAAGCGCGATCATCGGCGTATCGGCAGGGAATTGGACCTATTTCACCTGCAGGAAGAGGCCCCCGGCGCGGTCTTCTGGCATACCAAAGGTTGGGCGCTGTTCCAGCAGCTGATCGCCTATATGCGCGAGCGCCAAACCGCGGCGGGATATCAGGAAATCAATACTCCCGAAGTCATGGATCGTGAGCTCTGGGTAAAGTCCGGGCACATCGAGACCTTTGGCGAAAATATGTACATGACCACGACGCCCGACGATCGCACCTTCGCGATCAAGCCCATGAACTGTCCCGGGCATGTCCAGATATTCAAACAAGGGCTGCGCAGCTATCGAGAACTCCCGCTGCGCCTCGCCGAATTCGGCAAGGTGCATCGCTACGAGCCCTCCGGCGCGCTGCACGGGCTTATGCGGGTACGTGCATTCACGCAGGACGACGCGCACATTTTTTGCACCCCGGACCAGATCACGACGGAGTCGGTCAAGGTCACCGAGTTGATCTTGAGCATTTACCGCGATTTCGGCTTCGACGATGTGCGAATCAAATTTTCGGATCGACCGCCGAAGCGGGTGGGCGACGATGAGATTTGGGATAAGGCAGAGACGGCGCTGCGACAGGCTGCCGCAGCGGCGGGTATTGAAACCACGTTGAACCCCGGCGAAGGGGCGTTCTACGGACCAAAGCTCGAGTTCGTGCTGAGAGACGCCATAGGGCGAGATTGGCAGTGCGGCACCCTGCAGGTGGACTTCAATCTTCCTGGGCGCCTTGGCGCAACCTATATCGGCGAGGACAGCCAACGGCACACACCGGTGATGTTGCACCGAGCCATGTTTGGATCCTTGGAGCGATTTATCGGCATTTTGATCGAGCACCACGCCGGCAAACTGCCGACTTGGCTGTCGCCGGTGCAGGCGGTAATCATGGGAATAACCGAACGGCAGGAGAAATACTGCCTAGAAGTAGCGGAAAACCTGAAAAATCAGGGGCTTCGGGTAGAAACGGACTTGAGGAATGAGAAAGTAGGCTTTAAAATCCGCGAGCATACAATTAAGCGTGTTCCTTACCTCTTGGTCGCCGGCGACCGGGAGGTCGAGGGACATACCCTGGCCGTACGCACGCGCGGTGGCAAAGACCTAGGCAGCTTGGAGCTCAAAGAGCTCTGCGCCTTGCTTTGCGACGAAGTCGCGAGCCGCGGCCGTATTATTTTGGAGGAACGTTTATCGCAACGGCGAAGCGTGTAAGGCGCAATGAGGAGATCGCCGCACCCTCGGTGCGCGTGATCGCAGCGGATGGAAGCCAAGCAGGGGTCATGACACGCGCAGAAGCGCTACAAATGGCAAGCTCGCAAGCACTGGACCTCGTAGAGGTCTCGCCGATGGCGGAGCCCCCTGTGGTTCGAGTAATGGATTTTGGCAAGTTCTTGTTCGAACAAAACAAGAAAGCACACGCGGCAAAGCGTAAGCAGAAGCAGATTCAAGTCAAGGAAGTGAAGTTTCGGCCCGGCACGGAGGAGGCGGACTACCAGGTTAAACTGCGTAGCATCGTCCGATTCCTGACCGAGGGTGATAAGGCCAAGGTGACGTTGCGTTACCGCGGCCGTGAGCTCGTACATCAAGACATCGGCCGCCGGCTGTTGACGCGGATTTCTGAGGATCTCGCCCCCTACTCGGTGGTCGAGCAGAATCCGCTGATGGAAGGCAAACAGATGATCATGGTGTTCGGGCCCAAAAAGAAGTGAGCGGCAGACCCTAAAAAAGTCTGTCACCCCGCCTGTAGCGGCGATCGGGTCATCGCGAGATGACCGGAACGCCTGTGAGCAGGGCTATAAATAGGAGTCGATAATGCCCAAGTTGAAAACTAAGCGGGCTGCGGCGAAGCGTTTTCGCAAAACAGCGAATGGCTTCAAACGCGGTCAGTCCCACCGTCGTCATATCCTGACGAAGAAACCCAAGAAGCGTAAGCGCCAGCTGCGCCGCGAGATGCAAGTCCATAAGACGGACGTGAATCGCGTCAAGCAATTATTGCCGTACGCATAAGGTCAGGAGAACTAACATGGCACGAGTAAAACGCGGTGTCGTCGCCGGCCGACGTCACAAGAAAATTCTCAAAAAAGCGAAGGGCTATTTCAATGCTCGCCGCAAAGTCTTTCGAACAGCCAAGCAAGCGGTCATCAAGGCGGGCCAGTACGCCTACCGCGGGCGGCGCGAGAAGAAGCGTGAGTTCCGCGCGCTTTGGATCACGCGCATCAACGCCGCTTCGCGGCTCTGCGGGCTGACCTACAGCACGCTGATCGACGGACTGAACAAGGCAGGTCTCGCCATCGACCGCAAGGTGCTCGCGGACCTGGCGGTGCATGACATGCCCGCCTTTACGGCGATCGCAGAAAAAGCCAAGGCCAGCCTCGCGGCTTGAGCCGTGGCTGACTCCCTCATCGCGCTCGTCGATCAAGCGCTCGCGGACTTGGGTAAGTCCGCGAGCTTGAGTGCGTTGGATGAGGTGCGTGTGCGCCTGCTCGGCAAGAAGGGATTGCTCACCGATCAGCTCAAGAGCTTGGGCCGTCTGCCCGCGGCCGAGCGTCCCGTGGCGGGACAGAAAATCAACGAGGCCAAGGCAGTCATTCAGGCGGCCATGGAATCTCGTCGCGCATCTCTGGAGGCGGCGGCTCTGACACAGGAGCTGGCCAAGGGGACCATCGATGTGAGCTTGCCGGGGCGCGGTCAGGAAGCCGGCAGCCTGCACCCGGTCACCCGTACGCGGCTGCGGATCGAGCGGATCTTTCGCGAAGCCGGATTTCAAGTCGCTTCGGGTCCTGAGGTCGAGGATGATTTTCACAATTTCGAAGCGCTGAACATCCCGAAGAATCATCCGGCGCGCGCGATGCACGACACGTTCTATTTTCCCGATGGCCGGCTGCTGCGCACCCATACCTCGCCGGTGCAGATTCGCGCCATGCGCGCGGCTACTCCGCCGCTGTCGGTGATCGCGGCGGGCCGGGTATACCGAAATGACTCCGACATGACGCACACCCCGATGTTCCACCAAGTCGAAGGAATCGTCGTGGGAGAGGACGTGAGCTTCGCAAATTTGAAGGCCATGCTGCATACCTTCGTCGAGCATTTCTTCGAGCAGCCGCTCGGCATGCGTCTTCGACCCTCATACTTCCCGTTTACCGAGCCGTCCGCTGAGGTCGATATCGAGTGCGTGCTCTGTCATGGTGGGGGATGCCGAGTATGCAAGCAAACCGGCTGGCTCGAGATCTTGGGTTGCGGAATGATTCATCCCAATGTGCTCGCTGCCGCCGGTATCGACAGCGAGCGCTGGCAGGGCTATGCCTTCGGCATGGGAATCGATCGGCTCACGATGCTGCGTTACGGCGTCGATGACCTGCGGCAGTTCTTCGAAAATGATCTGGCGTTCTTGAAGCAGTTCCCGTGAAGATTACCTATTCCTGGCTCAGGGAGTTTGCTCCCGTCACGGCAAGCCCGGCCGAAGTCGCCAAGCAGTTGACTTTGGCGGGTCTCGAGGTCGAATCGGTGACGCCGGTTGCCGCGCCGTTCTCCGGCGTGGTGGTCGGCGAGGTGCTCGAGTCCGCGCGCCATCCGAACGCCGAAAAGCTGAGCGTATGCCAAGTCACGACCGACGGGGTCAATCACCTGCAAATCATCTGCGGCGCCAACAACGTTCGCGCCGGGCTGAAGGTGGCGGTGGCGATGGTGGGAGCGCATTTGCCGGGCGGCGCCGTCATCGGGCGCGCCAAGCTGCGCGGGCTGGAATCGAACGGCATGCTGTGCTCGGCCCGCGAGCTGGGATTGGGCGAGGATCACGACGGGATCATGGAGTTGCCGGACGAACTTGCCCTCAATCGAGATCTGCGAGAGGCGCTCGATCTCGACGACGTGACAATGGAAGTGAACACAACGCCGAATCGCGGCGACTGCATGAGCGTCTTTGGGATCGCGCGCGACTACATGGCCGCGCAGCGGCGGCAGTATCTCAGCTATGAAGCCCCTGCGGTGCCTGCACGCGATCAGTCGGTGTTTCCGGTCGCACTCGGGGCTCCCGCGGGCTGCCCGACGTTCACGTCGCGAGTGATTCGCGGCGTCAAATCCGGCGCCGCGTCGCCGCCCTGGCTACGAGAACGGCTGCGACGCGTCGGCATCAACAGCATTTCACCGATCGTCGATATCACCAATCTCGTCATGATGGAATTGGGTCAGCCGCTGCACGCCTATGATCTACAGCGGCTTGCCAAGGGAATTACGGTGAGGCTGGCGAAGCCCGGCGAGCGCCTGACGCTGTTGGACGACAAGGAGTATGTACTCGATCCCGAGTTCCTCGTCATTGCCGATGCCGGCGGCGCGATTGGGCTCGCGGGCATCATGGGCGGGCGGGGCACGGCGATATCCGCGGCGACGCGCGACGTGCTCATCGAGGCCGCGCATTTTACACCGGACGCCGTGGCCGGCCGCGCGCGGCGGCTGGGCCTGTTCACCGATGCCGCGCAGCGCTTCGAGCGCGGGGTGGATCCTAGTTTGCCGCCGCTCGCCATCGAGCGGGCGACCGCGCTGCTGCTAAAGATCGTCGGCGGCGAGCCGGGGCCGGTGCAGGTGACGGCGGCCCCCGGCGCAGCGCGCGCCGGAGTGTCCAATGATTGGGTGAACCTGCGCCGCAGCCGCGTCACGCGACTGCTCGGCGTCACGGTGCCGGACGAGGAGACTCGCGCCGTGCTTACCGCGGTCAGTGATCGCGTAGAGGCCACGTCAGAAGGGTGGCGCGTGCATAGGCCGGCGCACCGTTTCGATCTTAGGATCGAGGCGGACCTGATCGAGGAAATCGCGCGTCTGCGAGGCTTCGACAGCATTGCGGAGCGTCACGCAATTGCACCGCAGATCGCAGGCTATGCGACGGAATCCAGGGTATCGGACGATAGGCTGCTCACCGCCATGGCGGATCGCGGCTATCGCGAGGTCATTACGTACAGTTTTGTGGATCCCGCGCTGCAGCGGCAATTCTTTCCCGATGCAGCGGCCCTCAATCTTGCGAATCCGATCTCAGCAGAATTGAGCGAAATGCGCGTGTCGCTATGGATAGGCCTTGTTCAAGCCTGCCGCGAAAATTTACGGCGCCAGCAATCTCGCACCCGCCTATTTGAAATTGGTAAGAAATTTCAGTTGCGCGGCGCCGAGCTGCAAGAGATCGAAACGCTGGCGGGCATTGCGACGGGATCACGCTGGCCCGAGCAATGGGGAATGCCGCGCGAGCCGCTGGATTTTTACGACGTCAAAGCTGACTTGAACGCTGTGCTGGCGCTGACGGGCGACGCCCACTCGGTACGTTTCGAAGCGGATTCATTGCCGTGTCTGCGCCCAGGTCGCGGCGCGCGAATCTATCGCGGATCGACGGCTGTGGGGTGGCTTGGCGAACTGCATCCGCAGCTGGTCAAGGCAGCAAATTTATCGAGCGCGGTATTTTTATTCGAACTAGAAATAACAGAAGCATTCGTTTATAAGTCATTAATAATCAAGCTAACTTCTAAATTTCCCAGCGTACGCCGCGATCTCTCGATTGTCGTCGACGAAAGCGTGCCTCTCGCAGTTTTGCAGGAAAATGTTACTGTTAGCGCATCCGGTCTTTTAAGCGAACTACGAGTCTTCGATGTATATCGAGGACCGGGCGTAGATTCTGGACGAAAAAGTGTCGCTTTAGGCTTGATTTTGCAGGACTCTTCCCGCACTCTAACTGACGTCGATGCAGATTCCGTGGTAACCGCAGTGGTTGCGCGGTTACGGGATGAATTGAGCGCCACAATAAGAGATCAATAAGCATGGCAGCCCTGACCAAGGCAGAGATGGCCGAGGCCCTATTCGACCAATTGGGCCTCAATAAGCGCGAAGCACGCGAGCTCGTCGACTTATTTTTCGAGGAAATTCGTGCCGCTCTGTCATCCGGCGAGCAGGTGAAATTGTCCGGGTTCGGCAATTTCGATCTGCGCGACAAGAATCGCCGGCCGGGACGAAATCCGAAAACCGGCGAAGAAATTCCCATCAGCGCCCGTCGCGTTGTCACTTTCCGTCCGGGTCAGAAGTTAAAGGCCCGCGTCGAGGCGTATGCTGGAACCAAGCAACAATAGCGAACTTCCGCCGATTCCGGGGAAACGCTACTTCACCATCGGTGAAGTCAGCGATTTATGCGGCGTCAAGCCGCACGTGTTGCGCTATTGGGAGCAGGAGTTTCCGCAGCTCAAGCCGGTGAAGCGGCGCGGCAACCGCCGCTACTATCAGCGCCAAGACGTGCTGATCATTCGCCAGATCCGCAGCCTGCTGTACGAGCAGGGCTTTACGATCGGCGGAGCACGCAATCGACTCACCGGGGATGATGCGCAGGTGGATCTGAATCAAAGCCAGCAGCTCATTCACCAAATGCGGCTCGAGCTCGAAGAGCTGATCAAAATCCTACGCCGCTAGGATACTTCGGCTATCATTCGGTCCCTCGGTCGGGGCGTGGCGCAGCCTGGTAGCGCACTTGCATGGGGTGCAAGGGGTCGCAAGTTCGAATCTTGTCGCCCCGACCAATTAGTTACGCGTGTCGAGATTTCTGGCCAGGTACACCCTTGGGTACACCTTTGCCATGAGGCTCCTTTCGGGGAAGTCCGCCCGAACTTCCAACTGTCTCCAGTTGACCCAATCCTGTCGGTCGCGAACGGCCGCTTCGCGACGCCAGAAACGGCTTGTGATCACGGGATTTGCGGCCACCCCAGGCGGCGGCTCAACGATCCAATCACTTTGTCGGAAACTTCGGCTTGAAATTGCTGCCGACGGTGAAGAAGCTGTCGGGCAATTCAATCCCATTTTTTTTCTCCAATGTCGCAGCCATTACATCTTCGACCTCAAGCCGCTGCGCATTGGGATCTTTAATTACATTCTTGGCGTCGGTAACGCGCGCCAGTGCCAGATTGTTTTCGAACTCTTGCATACCTAAGGAGATTTTATCGCCAGCAGGGATTTCTGTGAAAAGTTGATCCATTTTTCTGGCGAAATCGCTCCGACCTTCATTGTTCAAAACTTTTTGCGCACCATCCACAAGTACCTGGATATAATCTGCTTGATCGCGATCCACCATCTTATCGTACTGACGTATCTCCATCGCTTTCGCCGTGGTATCGAACAGCATGGCCGCCGAGAGGGGCCAGGCAAAGCGAGTGAGGCGAGATGCGCGCATAACACCATCCTATTGGCTACTGGTTTTGCGGCGGCGACTGGGGATGGAAAGTGCCGGTCAGTCGCATGAGGGATCTAACAAAGTCAGGTGTGATTTCGACACCGTTCTTGCTCAAAGTCAAAGCCAGAGCAGACTCAACTTGTATACGCGGCGCATCATGATTCTGGAGGTGTTTTTCCGCATCGCGACGGTCAGAAATGCGGCGAACGGCCATTGTTGAAAGCGGTTCATAAAAAAGCCTCCTCAGGTTCCGGCCCGTGCACTCGATCGCTCGGCCCTGCCGTGCAGCATATTACTGTTGCCTTTCAGGCGTCGGGATCAAAGGGACGACGACCTGGGGAGGTATCACCAATCCCTCATTGGCCTTGGTGTCTTTGAGAGTCCTATTGGGCGGCAGTTTTTGAACAGTAAATGTTCCGTCAGCGTTTTGAGTGATCATGGGCGGCTTCGGCGGGAATTGGGGATGAAAATCGCTGGCAATGGTGTCAAAGGCCGGCGGTAAGGGAATCCCATGATCTTTTGCTGCATCAAGGAAAGCCCTTTCGGCTTGAAGATGCGGAAGATTGGCATTTCTGGCTTCTCGTTTGACCTCGGCGATCACCATAGCGCCAAGATTTGCCTGATAGTCCGCCATTCCTTCGCTGAGTTTGTTACCAGTTTTGACTTCGGTAAAAAGCCTGTCCAACTGATCAGCCAGATCTGTCCTGCCTTCATCGTCCAATAGTTTTTCAGCCCCCGTCAGGAGGCTCTGATCAAACCGGCCCTGATCCTGATCTGCCATCTTAAAGTAATCTTTAATATCGATCGCCTGCGCCGCACGGGCGAGTAGGATAGCTGCCAACATCGATTCAGCGGTCAGAAGCTTGCTAACGCGGCTCATTATGCCTCCGGCGCTCGATGCAGATACGATCCAACTCCTGGCCGAGACGGAGCATATCTCCGTCTTCCTCAACGAACCTGCCACTGCGTGGATTCGACCACGCGGATGCTGCCCTTGGACGCATTCTTCTGTCCGCAGTAGGGCGACTCGACCTGGCCCGCGGCTTCGAGTGTTTTGCCTACCAGGGCGGAGAGATTCAGGCCCACTCTCTCCTGGAACAGGTCTGGATATGGGGAGCAGACGACGAAGGTAGCATTGGAGTTCCCAGGATTTAGTG
>PKXS01000065.1 GCA_003132425.1 Gammaproteobacteria bacterium
CTTCGGTGAACTTGGTGGCCTCTACCTTGATGAAAGGAGCCTTCGCCAGGCGGGCGAGCCTGCGCGCTATTTCGGTCTTGCCCACGCCGGTTGGGCCGATCATGAGGATGTTTTTCGGCGTGATTTCCTGCCGCAGGCCGTCCGCGACTTGTTGGCGCCGCCAGCGATTGCGCAGGGCGATCGCCACCGCGCGCTTCGCCGCCTTTTGGCCGACGATGTGCTTGTCCAGCTCTTCGACGATTTCGCGAGGCGTCATCTGCGACATGGGGGACGGAAGCCGGGCAGGCTCCTAGAGTTCCTCGATCGTTAGATTGCGATTCGTGTAAATGCAGATGTCGGCCGCGATAGTCAGGGAGCGTTCGACGATTTCACGTGCCGGCAGCTCGGTACCCTGCATCAGTGCCAAAGCCGCGGCTTGAGCGAAACTTCCCCCTGAACCGATACCGATCAGATCGTGTTCAGGTTCGATCACATCGCCATTGCCCGAAATGACGTAAGAACTCTCGGCGTCGGCCACGCAAAGCAGAGCCTCGAGCCGGCGCAAGCTACGATCGGTACGCCAGTCCTTGGCGAGCTCGATCGCCGCGCGCGTGAGATTGCCGAATTTTTCGAGCTTTCCCTCGAAGCGCTCGAATAGCGTGAAGGCATCCGCCGTGCCGCCTGCAAAGCCGGCCAGCACCTTGCCGTCATACAGGCGCCGCACTTTTCGAGCATTGCCTTTCATCACGCTTTGGCCGAGCGTCACTTGGCCATCGCCCCCGACCGCCACTTGGCCGTTGCGCCGCACGGCCAGAATGGTGGTGCCGTAGATGCGATTGGGGTCGTGACTCATATGAATCCCGTCAATTGGGGCATCGGTGGCCCTTTCAAGCGGAGCGTTGTCGGCGCCGGGCGCGAGGATGCGCGGCGTCGTAAACTTTCGCCAGGTGCTGAAAATCCAAATGAGTATAGATCTGGGTTGTGCCGATATCCGCGTGGCCGAGCAATTCCTGCACGCCGCGCAAATCGCTGCTGGATTCAAGCAGGTGGGTAGCGAAGGAGTGACGGAACATATGCGGATGCACGTGCACCCCCAAGCCCTGCCGCCGCGCCCAGGTGTCGACTCGCAACTGCACCGACCGAACCGACAGCCGCCGTCCGCCACGGCTGAGGAAAAGCGCGCGTTCCTCGCCCTTCACCAAGCTTTTGCGCTCGGCAAGCCATTGCTCAAGGGCCCGGATGGCGTAGCGGCCGATGGGCAGAATTCGCGTTTTGCTGCCTTTTCCGTCGACGCGCACCGTGCGGTCGATCAGATCGACGGCCGGCAGATCCAAGCTTACGAGCTCCGCAAGGCGCAATCCGCAGGAGTAGAACAGCTCCATGATGGCTTTGTCGCGCGCGGACAAGGAATCATGGACCCGAAACTCCAGCAGCCGGCCCATCTGATCCGCATCCAGGGTGGTCGGCAGGCGCTTCTTGATTTTCGGCGCGCGCACTTCGTGCGCCGGATTCAGCTTGCTGTGCCCTTCGCGTTGCAGAAATTCGTAAAACGTCCGCACGGCCGACAAGCGTCTTTGGATGCTGCGCGGCGCCAGCCCTCCCGCGTGCTCCGCCGCAGCGAAGGCGCGGACATGCGCGTTCTCGAGCGCCGCCCAGCCGGCTATCTTGCGTTGCTCGCAGAATGCCGTCAGCGTCAGCAGATCGCGCCGGTACGCTGCGATGGTGTGTCCGCTGATGCGCCGCTCATGCGCCAGATGCGACAAGAACCGATCGATCCAAGCGCGCTGGCTCGCCTTCAACGTCTTTGCCCGAATGTCAGCGCATCAGCGCGTAGGTGAGGAGTTCTCCGATCCGGGAGAGGAATTCCGTGCTCATGCCCGGGTGAAAGCGCTCCGCATCGCTGGCTCCTATCGCCAAAATTCCCAAAGCGCCCTTCAGGCCCAACGGCGTGAGCGCGACTGAGCCGATTTCGATGGAGTCTTTGCCGAACAAATAATCGCGTTGCGAGTCGCGGATTTGTCCGCAACGAGGCTTGCCGGACTGCAGCAGAGATTCAAAAGTTTTGACATCGGCGCTTGCGAGATTGCCGGCCCGCAGAAACCGCCCGGCGGCAGACTCCAAGGAGGGTGCCTCATCGAGGAACAGCACGAGTACCGAGTGCATGGCATCGAAGTCCTCGCGCAGCGAGGTTTCCGCGGCGCCGATCGTCTCCAATAGGCCGTGCGCGCGGATAAGCCGCTGGCTCAATCGATGAATGCGGTCTGCAAGCGCGTCATTGGCGCGACCAACATCGACCAATTCCTTCAATTTGCGCTCCAGCGCTTGGTTGCGCTCGCGCAGCACCTCGACTTGCCGCTCGACCAAACTCACCGTGGGGCCGCCGTCGCGCAGATGCGGGAGGCGCAATTTGGCCAAGAGGGGACCGTTTCGCTCGAAGAAATCCGGAAAGGTTTGCAAGTACTCCGCGACACAGCTGTCGTTGAGGCCGTCCTGCTTGATACCGCGTACCTGACTCGTTGTCATTATTCCGCTCCCGTGCATGCCGTTAAATGTACATCCCGCTAAATATCGATCGATCCCGTAAAGACAGTCGTCGCGGGTCCCGTGAGCCACAAATGCTGTCCGGGACCCGGCCAAGAAACCAGCGCGGTGCCGCCCCGCAATTCGACTCGAACCTTCTCGCCGAGCAGCCCCTGCCGGCGCCCGACGGCGACGGCACCGCTCGCCCCGGTGCCGCAGGCCAGCGTCTCCCCGGCGCCGCGCTCGAACACCCGCAACCGGATATGGTTGCGGTCCACGATTTGCATGAACCCCACATTGGTGCGCCTCGGAAAGCGCGGGTGATGCTCTATGCTGGGCCCGAACAGATCGACCGGCGCAGTATCGACATCGGAAACACGCAGCACCGCATGAGGATTGCCGATCGACACCGCGCCGATCTCGACATCCGCTCCGTCGATACTCAGCGAGTACGCCGGCGCCTCATCGGCCGCCTGCATCGGCAGGGAGCGAGGATCGAAGTTCGGCACTCCCATATCCACCGAGACCAAGCCGTCCTCGGCGACTCGCGCGCGCACGATTCCTCCCGCACTGCCCATCACTAGCTCGCGGCCCAAGTCCGGTGCACGCGCGTACAGCAACGCGGCGATGCAGCGCGCGCCGTTCCCGCACTGTTCTACCTCGGTGCCGTCGGAATTGAAGATCCGATAGAACACGCGGCTGGTGGAGTCTCGCGGGGATTCGAGCATCAATGCTTGGTCGAAGCCGACTCCGGTATGCCGATCGGCGAGGGCGCGCAGTTTGTCCGAGTCGAGATGAGAATTGGCGGCGGCAGGAGCATCGAATACAAAAAAATCGTTTCCCAGCCCCTGCATCTTCGAAAACTCGATGCGCATCCTCGAGAGCATAGCTCAAGCATCCAATTGTCGCGAGCATCGCGGGCGGGGGGTTGCGCATTGCACGGCTGAGGATAATATCTCGCTTGGCCCGACTGGAAGCAGTGGAAACCCGTCGGCGAATGGTTGGAAAGCAAGCGCAGTCAGCCGTAGCGCGGCGGCTTGCCAAGGTGCGCGCCGGAGTATGAGCGTGCGCATCAGTCTGTCCAACTCAGATCGGAGCTTCAGCGTCGCGCCGGGGCAGTCGCTGCTCGATGCCGCGCTCGGCGCCGGCCTCAACATGCCGCACAGCTGCAAGGGCGGGAACTGCGGTTCGTGCCGCGCACGGCTCTTGCGGGGTGAAATTGAGTATCCCAACGGGCGCCCTTTGGGCCTCTCGGAATCTGAAGTCGCCGAGGGATTCGTTCTATTGTGTCAAGCGCGCGCGCGCGGCGATCTTTGCCTCGAGGCCGTCGAAGTCACGACGCCGGAAAAGGCTCTGATCAAGCGCTTGCCGGCCCGTATCGAAAGAGCGCTGGCCTTATCGCATGACGTCATCGCCTTGTTCCTGCGGCTTCCCGCCGTAGAATCCTTCAGTTTCGAGGCCGGCCAATATGTGGACATCATGCTGTCGGGAGGCCGTCGGCGAAGTTTCTCCATCGCCTCGCCGCCTCACGACTCGCGCTTGCTCGAGCTGCACGTGCGCCGCGTCGCCGGCGGCGAGTTGACCGAGCGGTTTTTCGATCGGGAGTCGCGGGGCGGGCTGCTGACGATCGAGGGTCCACTGGGACATTTCGTCCGCCGCCCCGCCACAAGATTGCCGGATGCCGGCGAAGCACCCATGCTGCTCGTCGGCGGCGGCACGGGATTGGCGCCCCTGTACAGCATGATGCGGCACGCCATCGAGAAAGGACCGGCCCGCGACATGCGGCTGTACTGGGGAGTGCGCGCCGAGCGCGACCTCTACGCGCATGCTGCGCTCATGGATCTCGCGCGCCGGGATGCCGGTCTGCACTACGCCGCTGTGCTGTCGGAGGCCTCACCGGCCTGGAAGGGGCGGCGCGGCTGGGTGCACGAGGCCGTCATTCGGGAAATCGACAAGCTCGACCGCTACGATGTGTATGCCAGCGGACCACCCGCGATGATCGAGGCGGTACGGCGCGAGTTCCCGCTGCGCGGTGTTCCTGAGTCAAGAATATTCTTCGACTCCTTCGATTACGCGCCGGATTCGGTCGAACGCCATCGAATGAGTGCTGCCACCAGATCTTGATTTTCCGCCGAAGCGGCCGTCAACAGCGGCGCCTGCAATCCATGCGCGCGGACGGCATCGGCAACACGGGCGCTAGGCACCAGCCAATGCACCCGTGCGAATTCACCGCGCAAGGCAGGCGTCGCCATGTCGAGCAAATTGGCCGCAATTTCCGCACTGGTCGCGATAATGACGTGAACCTCATCCGAAGCGAAATGCTCCTGCAGCGCCTCCAGGTCCGCCTCGCTAGGGCTGGAACGCACGCGCTCATAGACTTCGGCGACGACGACATTCGCGCCGCGCCGCCGTAGTTCCTCCTCAAGGAGCTTGCGTCCGCCGCTCCCCTTGATCAGCAATATTCGGTGGCCCGCCACACGCCCGAGCTGCGGGTGCATGAGAAGATTTTCCGAATCAAAACCGGCATTCGGCTGCACTGCCACCCGGTAACCGGCTTGATTGAGCGCATGTGCGGTCGCCGGGCCGACCGCCGCGATACATAGCTCGCGCTTTTGATCGAGCAACGCGGCGCCGAAGCGCACCGCGTTGCCGCTGACGAAGATGATCAAATCGTAATTCTCGAGCGCCCCGAGCCGGGCGGCCAACGCGCGTCCGCGCTCGAGCGGTTTGATATCGACAGCCGGTAGGCGAAATGTATCGGCACCCTGGATTTGCAGCAGTCGGCACAGCGGCATTGCCTGCTGCTCGGGCCGCGTTACCAGAACGCCGATGCCGCGCAATGGATGCATCCTCAGCCGCCGCGCAGCCGCTCAAGCAGCGCGCCCCCTCCGGCCGTCGATACTCGCTCGGCGAGCTGCTCACCCAAGGCCATCGCATTGTTTGCAGCGCCCGATATGGTGTCGCGCAATAATCGCGAACCATCGGGTTCGGCCACGAGCCCCTCGAGCCTCAGACCGCCGGGTTCGAGCTGCGCGTAGGCGGCGATCGGCGATTGACAGCTGCCGCCCAGGCGCCGGGAAAAGGCCCTTTCCGCATCCATGGCGGTACGGGTTGCCGCGTGATTGAGGACTTGCAATGCCGCGCGCGTCTGCGCATCGTCGCTGCGGCATTCGATGCCGATGATGCCCTGGCCAACGGCCGGCAACGAGATTTTCATGTCCAACCGAGTCGTGATGCGTGATTCCAGTCCGAGGCGAATCAGGCCGGCGCATGCCAAAACGATCGCGTCCAATTCACCCGCCTCAAGCCGCCGCAAGCGCGTGTCGACATTGCCGCGCAGCGCCTCGATGCGCAGATCCGGGCGGGCCGCCAATAACTGCGCTTGCCGCCGCAGGCTCGATGTCCCGACCCGCGCCCCGCGCGGCAATTCCTCGAGCTGCTGAAAGCCGGCGCTGATCAAGGCATCCCTAGGATCCGCGCGCCGCAAAACCGCGCCGATCATAAGTCCATCGGGAAGATCGCCCGGCACGTCCTTCATCGAATGCACGGCGATGTCGGCGCGCCTCTCGTCGAGGGCGACCTCCAAGTCCTTGATGAAGAGTCCCTTGCCGCCGATCGCCGCCAGGCTGCGATCTTGAATTCGATCGCCCTTCGTCGACATCGGCACAAGTTCAACCACCAAGCCGGGATGAGCCTGGCGCAACAGCGAGGCCACGTGTTCGGCCTGCCAAAGCGCCAGCGGGCTCTTGCGAGTCGCAACCCGGAGCGTTGGGACCACAGCGATGCTCACGCGGGCTTAAACGTTGCCGCCGGGAAACAGCGCGGATTTCAATCGATAGATCGCCGAAATATCCTCATCTCCAAAACCCCGTTCGATCAGCTGCGCATATTGCTGCAGAGTCGACTCGACGACGGGCAGATGGGCGCCGCGCTGCGCCGCCATCTCGCGGCAGATCCGTAAATCCTTGTCGTGCAACCGCACGCGAAATCCGGCGGGAAAGCGTTGGTTGGCCATGAAGGGCGCGCGATTGACGAAGTACCAACTCGAACCCGCTCCTTTACCCAAAGTATCGATCAGGCGATCCAGCGGCAGGCCCTCCGCGTGCGCGAATGCCATCGCTTCGGCAACCGCCTGGATGATGCCGGCGCACATGATTTGGTTGGTTGCCTTGGCGGCTTGCCCGGCGCCGCTGGCGCCGAAATAGGTGATGGTCTTCCCGAGCCTTTCCAAGATCGGCAGCGCGCGTGCAAATACGGGCTCCTCGCCGCCCGCCATGATCGCAAGGGACGCCGCGCGGGCGCCTTCCACGCCGCCGCTTACCGGGCAGTCGAGAAAGCCGACGCCGAGGGCTGCGAGCTTGTCGTGCATGTCGCGGGCTGTTCCGGCGCCGACGGTCGAGCAGTCGATCACGATCATGTTGGGGCTCAAGCCGGGATCCAGGCCGGCGATCACGGCGCGCAAGTCCTCGTCCGCCGACACGCAAATCACCACCGCCTCACAATTACCGGCGAGTTCCGACAAGCTCGTGAACGCGTGGCACCGCAGTTCCTGAGCCAATTCGGTTGCCTTGCTGCTCGTCCTATTCCAGACGCCGGTGAGTAGACCCGCGCGATGAAGATTGCGCGCCATATGCGCGCCCATCGCGCCCAATCCGACAAAACCTGTCTGCATACGCGTGGATTCCCGGCGATTGGATTTGTGAAGCGCGTAGCCTAAGGCTTTGCGCCTTGGGCGGCAAAGGCCGGATTCCCGGGCCGCTACGTGGAGCTATTGCAGCTCGTGTCGATGTCCTGCTTCGCGGTGAGCCGCATGGCGTCGAGTTCATCGGAGGTCAAATACTGGCGCTCGCCGTCAGGGCCTGTCTTATACAGATGACGGCCCTCGATCAATTGTTTGTAGTGAGCCTGAGCGTCGGCGCATTGCTTCTGGCGCGCTGCGGCCACATCTTCGTCCACGGCCTTCTTGGTGGCGTCGGCCTGCGGGGACTGATTGTTCGCGGCCGTCTTTGGGTCCTGCGCGCTCGCGCTCGGGCTTGCCGTCGAGGATCGGGGCACGTGCGTGCCGAGCAACTCGACGATTTCCGCATGCACTCCGTCCGGCGGCTGATCCCCGTAATGAATCTTGCCTTCCCCATCGATCCACTTGTAGACGACTGCCGATGCCATTGTCGACCAGGCGATCAGTGCCGCGCACAACAGAAGGCGTTTCATTGTCCAACCCTCGCTTGAAGATCTAAAGAGCACGCGAGCCGGCCTCACCGGTGCGAATGCGGACCGCTTGGCCCAGCTCCGCCACGAATATTTTGCCGTCGCCAATCTTACCCGTACGCGCCGTTTCAACAATGGCTTCCACCACCCGGTCGACTTGTTCGTCGTCGACCGCCAATTCGAGCTTAACTTTCGGTAGGAAGTCCACCACGTATTCCGCTCCTCGATATAGCTCAGTGTGGCCCTTTTGCCGGCCGAAGCCTTTGACCTCTGTCACGGTAATACCCTGTACCCCCACTTCCGCCAAGGCGGACCGGACATCGTCGAGCTTGAACGGTTTGATGATCGCAATCACCATTTTCATACGGGCAAACTCCTATTTCGAATGACGGTGCAGTTTAGCAGCGGAGAATGGATACAAATTGCTGCTATGCAACATAGAGTACTAGGATTCTCTGATGTCTGAAAGCCGGGCGTCGTGTGCCGGGCGCGCCGCCGCAAAAAAAACGGCACGGGTTCTTTTGAGGAACCCGCGCCGCCGGGATATCGCACCGACGGGGGAGTTGGCTGGCTTGCCGGCGCGAGACGCTCCTAATTAAACGACGTCCGGACCTGTTTCCCTGTCCTAACCACGTTACACACTGCCTCTATCACCTGTTCCCAAATTGAATCGCCCACCGCAAGTTCTGTCTTGTTGTTGGGCAAGAAATCGACGTAACTTGAATGGTTTGATGACCGCGGTGATTGGCTTCATGCATTTATCCCCGCATTCACCGTTTAATCGCACCGCCTCCGACACTGCGTCCGAGTACTATTGAGCGTGACTGCTGCAGCTTCCGTGCCAGTATCCGGCCGGTCGATGTATCAACCACTTGAGTACACCCAGAAGATGCGTGGGCGGCCCGGAACGGATGGGGTGCACCGATTTGGCGCGATAAGGCCTTCGCGTTGCGTGCTCGTAGTGCGATGAGTGGCGTTAATTTGGAGGTTATATGAGCTTTATGGGTTCAGGGGCCTTGGACGAGCTCGCACGCAGGCTCGCAGATTCGGTGCCGGAGTCCGTGCGCAGCTTCGGCCGGGATTTGGAAGGCAATTTCAAAGCGGTGCTGCAAGCACAACTTAGCAAGCTCGAATTGGTCAGCCGGCAAGAATTCGATGTACAGGCGGCGATACTGGCGAGAACACAGGCGACGCTCACGGCGCTGGAGGCGCGTTTGAAAGACCTCGAAGCAAAGCTCTCGGCTCAATAGCCACGAGAATCAGCCGCGGGCGGAGGCCGTGACGTTGCGCGCGCTTGATCGGCCGGCTCGTTGAGAGACGCCTTTATTTGTTCAGAGACACCATGTAGTCGACCGCCATGCGAATGGTCGCATCCGGCCAGGTGGTGCCGCCGCGGGGCGGCATATTGCCTTTGCCGCTGATGGCGTGTTGGTACAGCGTCGCCTTGCCCTGCGCGATGCGCGGTCCCCAGGCCGCATGGTCGCCGATCTTCGGCGCTCCATTGATTCCGAGCGCGTGGCAGGCAGAGCAGACCTTTGTGAACGCCTGTTCGCCGCTGGTCGGCACGTCGGCCGCCGACGGCGCGGCCACCGGCACTGCGAGCGCGGAATTGTCCTTGCCGGCAATGGCTTCATTTGCGAACGGTGCAATGTTCTTGTCGACTTCCTGAACGTGCAAGGGATCCGCGAGCACGTCCCTCCCCTGGGTGTCCGCGCCGACCACGCGCGCCACCGCGAACAGAATAATCGCGAAGACGATGAGGATACCGAGCACCAAACTGAAGGAATTGAAGAAATGCGTGTCTGATTCTTCGGTATTGGCCACGGTAACTCACTGAAATTCTATAGAAATGCGACAAGGGACCCGCCGCAGTATAGCGACATCCCTTTAAGGGGGGAAATCTCCTGCCGTCCGGCTTCGTAGCAGGGGATGGATGATCTGGTTAAACTGCCTGCATCGTCCCGTGCCCGCGATTCCATGGCGAGGGGGCATCCATGAGCGTTCGAACTTCTGCGCAAATCATCGAGGGTGGCTGCCTCTGTGCGGCCATCCGCTATCGCGTGCTCGGAGCGCCGCTTTCCTCCATCATCTGCCACTGTGCCACCTGCCGCAGGGCTTGCTCGGCACCCTCGGTGGCGTGGCTGACAGTTGACCGCGAGAATTTTGAATTGTTATCGGGCCATCTGCAGGCCTTTCAGTCTTCGCACGGCGTCGTTCGCCGCTTCTGCGGCGCTTGCGGCAGCCAAATTAGCTACGAAGATGCGCATAGTCCCGCCACCATTGATCTCACCACGGTATCCTTGGATAACCCAAACGATTTCCCGCCGAACCTCGAAGCGTGGGTCGAACACAAGATTCCGTGGCAAGCGGCGAATCAGAGTCTTCGTCAGTATCAGAGGAGCGGTGACGACGATGATGCGCACCACCTCGCGGAGCATGTTATGACACGGCGGCTGATCAGCTCGGGGTCCCAGTTTGAACGCGATATCGGCTATTCGCGGGCGGTAGTCGAGGGCGACTGGGTTTTCGTGTCCGGGACGACCGGCTTCGACTACGCCACGATGAGCATTTCCGACAGTCTATTGGATCAGACCGAGCAGTGTTTGAAGAACATCCAATCGGCGCTGCGGGAGGCGGGCGCCGAGTTCGCGGATGTCGTGCGCGTCACCTATGTGTTGCCAAACGCCGCGCGTTTTCCCGAATGCTGGCCCATTCTACGCAAGTATTTGGGAGAGGTCCGTCCGGCGGCGATGATGATTTGCGCGGGATTGTCCGACCCGCGAATGCAAATTGAGATCGAGGTCACCGCGCGTAAACGCGCGGCGTGAACCCGGAGCTTAAGGTATGAACGACGCAAGCTACGTATACGATGGCGGTTGCACCTGTCGCTACGTTCGCTACCGTATGTCCGGCAAACCGTTGATCGTTCACTGCTGCCACTGCCGGTGGTGTCAGCGAGAGACGGGGGCCGCGTTTGCGCTGAATGCGATGATCGAAGCGCAGCGTATGCAGCTCCTTGAGGGCGAAGTAGCGGTCATCGACACGCCGTCCCAGAGCGGCAAGGGCCAACGGATCTCGCGTTGCCCGAAGTGCCAAATCGCTCTATGGAGCAATTATGCCGGCGCCGGCGATGCCGTTCGATTCGTTCGCGTCGGAACGCTCGATGAGCCCGACCGTCTTCCGCCCGACATTCACATCTTTACGGCATCGAAGCAACCGTGGGTGGTGCTTGCGCCCGCTACCCCGGCCGTCCCCGAATACTATAAGGCCGCCGAGCTGTGGTCCAAGGAAAGCCTGGAGCGCCGCGCGGCGATCATGAGAGGCAGGTGACTCTCATGCTCGGCGGTTCGCATGTGATATGGTCGAATCCAGGATAATTACCGGAGAAACGTCTTTGAAATCGCTGCTCGTCATCGTTGGCTGGTGCCTGTTATTCGTGCTGTGTTGGCCGCTCGCATTGCTTGCAATAGTGCTGTGGCCCGTGCTGTGGCTGCTATCGCTGCCGTTTCGCCTGATCGGAATTTCGTTCGAAGCGTTGTTCGCTTTGATAAGGGCAATCCTGTTTCTCCCCGCGCGCCTTCTCGGTTACCGCGATCACTCGGCCGGACGTTCCTAATATGATCTTGGCTCAAGAGGCGCTCGCTTTGTTGCGGGAGGGGAACCGGCGTTTCATCTCGGATGCTAGAAGCCGCGACACACTCGCGGACCGGGCCCGGCGCATCGAATTGGCAGACGGTCAGGAACCCTTCGCCGCAATTCTCGGTTGTTCGGATTCTCGTGTGCCGGTAGAGATCATCTTCGACCAAGGACTGGGGGACCTGTTTGTCATTCGCGTGGCCGGCAATATCGTCGCTCCGTCGCTGATCGGCAGCGTCGAGTTTGCCGCCGAGCAGTTCGGCACTCGGCTCGTGGTGGTGCTTGGGCACTCTCGATGCGGAGTAATCGATGCGACGCTGGAGCAACTACAGCGGCCCAAGCAAAACCAGTCGCACAATCTGCATTCCATTGTCGATATGGTGCGGCCATCGGTAGAAGGTCTGCTTGCGACGGATCTGCGGCACGATTTAAACGCGCTCGTGCACCAAGCGGTGCGCGCCAACATCCGTGCGTCTGCGAATCATCTGCGGCACGGATCGAAAGTCATCGAGCAATTGATCCACAACGCCGGACTTCTGGTGGTCGGCGCCGAGTATTCGCTGGAGACCGGCGTCGTCGACTTCTTCGACGGCATACCGGATTAGCAATCGCCGAGGACGGCGGCAACCTGCGCCGGGAGTTATGAATAGCTCATCGTCTAGAGCGCGCGCTTGCACCGTCGTTCTGGCGGCGATTGCCTGGGCAGGCGTGCTTCTGCAATGCTATCCGTCGCTCAAGTTGGCGGTGCGAAGCGGTAAGTCCATCGGCGGCGGCCTGCTGGTCTTCCTCGGGTACTTCACGGTTCTTACCAACCTGTTGGTTGGCGCCTCCCTTGCTCTGCCGCTCATGGCCACGCCGTCGGCTGCGGGCAGGTTCTTCTCGCGCGCCGACGTCCTCGCCGGGATTGCCGTGAATATCGCGTTCGTCGGGCTCTCGTATCACTTCCTGCTGCGCAAAACCTATGCCAGGAAGGCATAGGTCCGGGAAACGCGCTCCTCACCTCAAGTGGACGCGGATTGCTCCCGGCGAGTAGTATCGCGACCCCGTATCGTGCGCCTGTAGCTCAGCTGGATAGAGTGTCGGCCTCCGAAGCCGAAGGTCACTGGTTCGACTCCAGTCAGGCGCGCCATCCTCGCACGCCCAAGTGACGGGTTCAGAACCGATAGCGCAGTGCCACCTCGTAGAAGCGCCCGACCGCGCCGGCTTGATCGAGCGATGGATTGTAGTCGGTTCCGCCGTAGGTGACGGTGTTGAGCGGCGCAAGCCGGTTGGTCACGTTTGTAACCGTGCCGTTGAGCCGTACGTGGTCGTTGATCTGCCACTCGCCGTAGAGATCGAGATAGGTGAAGGAGGCAATGAAGCAGTTCGTGTTGTCGACGCTGAGCTGCAGGCACTGAGTCCCCGAGGTCGATTCGTCGAAGCCTGCCATCTTGCTGCGGTAGTTGACGGTACCGCCGAAAGACACCGGGCCCCGGGTCCAGTCCAGCGTGAACGTGCCGCGGATGCGTGGTGTGCCCACCGCGCCGCCGATTGCTGTGGGACCCGCGGTGCCGTCGTATTCGTAGGTCGCATTGCCATTGATCGGATCGAAGAAGGTTTGCTCCGACTGGATCAGGTAGGTCGCCGACAGGCTCGGAGTCAAACGCCCCCACGCTCCTTGCGGGCCGAAAGGAATTTGGCTCTCCGCCGCGTAGTCGATGCCCGAGGTCCTCGAAAAGGCCGCATTCACATAGGGCTGCGGGTAGTAGATGATCGGCCCAGGGTAGTTGGTACCTGGTTGCTGGACGCCGCGCACGGGCGGCTCGAGGCCGAGCGGCGCCGGCACGATCTCATCGTCGCGGCGAATGTAGAAATAATCGGCGGTGAAATGCGTGCCCTTCACCGGTTCGAACACGAAACCCAGCGTGTAGCTCTTCGACTTCTCGGGCTTTAAGTTCGAGTTGCCGACGCTCAAGGTGGCGGCGTAGCCCTGCCCGCAATCGGAGGGCTTGTTGGTGTAGGGACAGCGCAGCGGATCGACCGGCGCGGTGGTCGCTGAGCCTGTGCCGCTATTGTCGGCCTCGGCGATACCCGGCGCCCGGAAACCTCCCGCGAACGTGGCGCGCAGGGCGAACTGCGGCACCACCGTCCACTTGGCGCCGAGCTTCGGCGTCACCGAGGAGCCGTAGCTGTTGTAATGATCGAGGCGTCCGGCGGCGCTGAACTCGAGGGAGTGCAGAAGAGGCGCGGAGAACTCGACGAAGGCGGCCGATACCGTCTGCGAGCCGTTGGCGAAGGCGCTACCGTCCATGATGACATCGCCCTGCGGCGCGTACGGTTCGCCCGGATTGTTCATCCGCAGCTCGCGAGCTTCCGCGCCGACGGCGACCCCGAGCGGGCCGCCGGGCAGCTGAACTAGTTCGCGCGTCGCATTCGCGGAAAGATACCCAAGATCGGAGGTCGAGGTGTCGTGCGTTTGCGGCGCCAGCTCGGAGTAGATCGATGGGGAGTTGAGGTGCGCATTGGCGCCGAATTGATAGCTTCCGTTGGCAAGCGCTGCGTTGAGGCGGTCGGCCAGGATGAATCCGTCGTAGGTCTCGCGCGTCTGCACGCCGATGTAGCCGATGCTGAAGTTAAGATTCCATTCGCCCACCTTGCCGCTGAGGTCGTTGACGGCGCGAATGACGTCGGTGTTGTAGAGGATCACCTGCGGTCCAAAATCCGTCAGCACGGCGTAGAGAAGGGCGGGCTGGCCGATGTAATTCGCGAAGTTGGCGCCTTGCGCCGTGTAGTACGAGCGCGCCGCGGCGAAGTACGGGCTTAAGGGGTTGAACGGATTCTGCAGTGAATTGCTGGGCACCACGATTTGGGTGGTGAACGGGTTGGTTTGATCGACCAGCGCGCCGGCCGATCCGACCCAGGTGTAGGGGATAGTGGTCGGACCGGTGCTATAGGAATCGGATTGCCGATACTGCTCGGATTGAGAGTTGAAGAACGAGAGGCTTAAGGTGTTGCGCCAGTCGTCGGCGAGATTCTGGGTCCAGCGTCCGGTGAGGTTCAAACCAGCCGTGCGCGGCTGGATCTTGTTATAGCCGTTGACATCCCAGGTGCACCCGCCCGAGTAGTTGAGCTTGTTGGCCGCGCATCCCGGCAGCAGATAGTAGCCGGCGTTCGGGTCACCTTGTTGAACCGCATACTGCGGCGCCACCATGCCCGGCACGGTAAATGTCTCGTTGTTGGGGTAGGCCTGCTGGATGATGCCGCCGTTCTTGTCCGGGCCGCCGTAGGACCTAAGATCGACGTCGCTGAGGTAGGAGGGACGGTTATCCTGGGCGATCGATGCCTGGTGGCGGTATTCGACGTTGAAATAAAAGTTATGGCCTTCCTCTGCCAGATCGCCGAAACCGTACAACGCCGACAGCCGTTGAGTCAGTCCGTCGGCCCGATACGAGCCGCCAAGGTCGGTCGAAACCTCGAAACCCTTGAACTGCGGCTTCAGGATGATGTTCACGACTCCCGCAATGGCGTCCGATCCGTAAATCGCCGAGGCGCCGTCCTTGAGGATCTCGACCCGGTCGACTATCCCGAGCGGCAGCGACGACAAATCCACGAACGGGCGCTGGCCATCGTCGGCGAGCGGATACGGCGCCATTCGGTGCCCGTCGACCAACACCAGCGTTGCATCGAGGGTCAGGCCGCGCAACGAAATGCCGCTCGCGCCCCCGGCCAGTGCGCCGCTGAAGTTCTGCGTCAGCGATCCGCTGTTGTCCGCCGATATATTACGGATCACATCCGAGATCGTGGTCATGCCGCTCTTTTCGATCTCTTCCGTGCTGATGACCTGGACCGGAGACGGCGTTTCGATGTCGGTGCGGCGCAAATAGGAGCCGGTGACTACGATGGTATCCAGCGTATCCGCGCTTTTCGCGGATGCTGGGGCCGGAACATCGGCCGCATCATTCGCAAAACCCGCGCTCGACCAGGCAAACAGAGCCACCGCAACGCTCAATCCGACGGCTCCACGATTGATGCAAGTCATCCGTCGATCCGACATCTGTCACACCCCTATATTATTCGTCGCCGAAGCGATGCGCCTGCACGCCTCACTGCCAGTGATAAGCAATTGCTTGGCTCCCTCGTGAGGATAATCTTGCATTCCATGCAATAATACAAGGAATTCCGTTTCGCCCGAGGAGCTGAGCTTTTGAACGAACCGGCATGGCAGATTCCAGGGTATCTCGACTCGCGCGACGGCCGGCTGATCATGGACGGCGTCGATTTGGTCGCTTTGGCGGCGGCCCGGCAAACGCCGCTCTATGTTTATTCCGCAAAGCGCATCGTCGAGACGGCGCGAAGCCTGCGGCAGGCCTTTGCGTCCCGTCATCGTAGCGCAACCATCTGCTATGCCAGCAAGGCGCTGTCCGCGATCAAGGTATTGCGCTTGATTCGCGACGAAGGCCTTAGTATCGAGGTCAATTCCGCCGGCGAATTGTTCCGCGCCAAGCTGGCGGGATTCGCGCCGGGGCAGATCATCAGCAACGGGGTGTCGAAATCGGTCGAGGATTTGCGCGCTGCCCTGTCCCCGCCGATCAAGGCGATCAATGTGGACAGCCTTTTCGAGCTTTCGCGAATCATCGTGGTGGCGCGCGATCTGAAAGCGCGCGCCAATATCGCCTTGCGTGTGGTGCCCGAGGTGGACAGTTCAACCTCGCCGGGCAACCGCACCGGCTCGGAGGGGACGAAATTCGGCATCCGCCAGAGCGAATTGCCTGTCGCACTCGGCATGATACGCAGCGCCGGGGACGCAGTTCTCGCCGCCGGTTTGCATGGGCATATCGGCTCGCAGATCACCAGCACGGCACCCTTTGAGCTGGCGGCCACGCGCCTCGCCGAGCTGTTCCGCGGTATTCAAACCGCTCTGGGGTACCGCCTTGAACACATCAATATCGGCGGCGGCTTCCCGCTCATGTATATGCGCGGCGCGAAGCATTCGCCGCAGGGCGACATCTTCTGCCCCCGTATAGATTTTGACGATATCGCGAAAAGCGTCATGCCCATCCTGCTCGAGAGGCTGGGTCCTGATGTGGAGGTCATCGTGGAACCCGGGCGGCGGTTGGTCGGCGACAGTGCCGTCATGCTGAGCGCCGTGGAGAACACCAAGGAACGTAGCGACGGATGCTGGCTCTATTTGGATGCGGGCTATAATCTATTGATCGAATCCTATACCTATAAATGGTACTACCACGCGCTGACCGCCAATAAACTGAGCGAGCCCACGCGGGATTTCCGGCTCGTTGGCCCGCTGTGCGACAACGGGGACGCGTTTTTCGATGTCGATGGCGAACAAACCGTCGAGCGCTTGGTTGCGGCAGCACCTGCTTTTGCGGAGCAGCGCGAAGTGCTCGAGTCGCTGCTGATCCGCCTGCCGAAGATGCGCCAACTCGCCGCGAGCACCGTGCCCGGGGATATCATCGCCTTCCTCGATGCCGGCGCCTATACGCTGGATCAGTTCACTGCGAATAATGGCCGCCTGCGCCCGGAGGTCGGAATGATCGGCACGGCCGGCTTATACGAGATCATCCGTCGGCGCGACACTCAGACCGATTTGCTGTTCAACGAGGTGGTTTAATGGCTCTACCGCACCCTCTTTTGATCGCTTCGCTGCTCCTGCTCGGCGCGATTCGATCCGCGACGGCAGCGGCGACCGCAACGGCGACCATCGAAGTCGACGCCCGGGAAGCGCCGCGCGGAATCATGACAGCGCACCTGCGACTGCCGGTGAGCGCCGGGCCTCTGACACTGGTGTATCCGAAGTGGCTGCCCGGCCGCCACAGTCCGGCCGGTCCGCTCACTTCGCTGGGGGGCCCGCGATTCACCGCCGGCCGCCGGGTGCTGCCGTGGCGCCGCGATGCCATCGACATGACTGCATTTCACTTGGATGTTCCGGCCGGCGTGACCACGCTCGACGTGGATTTGGAAATTCTCACCGCACCGGCGCCTGACGGGGTCGTTCAGGGATTGGAGACGCCGCGAACCGCGACCGAATCTCTGTTGATCCTCGAGTGGAATCAGCTGGTGTTGTACCCGGCCGGAACGCGCAGCGACGATTTTCCCTATCAAGCGTCGGTGCGCCTGCCGGCGGGTTGGAAGTACGCCACCGCCTTGCGGACAACCGCTGCGGACGGCGACAGCGTGCAGTTTGCAGCCGTGTCGCTCACGACCCTGGTGGATTCGACGCTGCTCGCGGGCCGCTATTTTCGGGACTTCGACCTCGGCGGCACACCGGCGGCGCACTTGCATATCGCCGCCGATACGCCGGTCGCGCTGAACATGAGCTCCGCTACCCAAACGCATTACCAGCAGTTGGTACGCGAGGCGGCGGCGCTTTTCGGAGCGACTCATTACACTCACTACGAATTTCTGTGGGCACTGACCGATCAGATCATGCCCGACGGTTTGGAGCATCACGAGTCGAGCGACGATCGTTCGCCGCTGCGCGCGTTGCTCGATGACCCCATTCGCCGGGCCGAAGCGAACTTGCTGCCGCACGAGTATGTGCACTCGTGGAACGGCAAGTATCGCCGCCCGGCGGGCCTCGCCACTGCCGACTATCAAGCGCCGATGCTCGACGAGATGCTATGGGTCTACGAGGGCCTGACCGAGTACTTGGGCGATGTTCTCGCCGTGCGCAGCGGTCTTTTGACAGACCAAGAATTTCGCGATGAATTTGCGCGAATTGCCGCCGCCATGGATTCGCACAGTGCACGCGAGTGGCGATCCTTGCGCGATACGACGATTTCCGCGCAATTGCTCTACTACCAATCCCGCGCATGGGCCGCCCGATTGCGCCGTCAGGATGATTTCTATCAGGAATCCGCGCTGTTGTGGTTGGAAGCGGACACGCTCATCCGCCGCGAATCCAAAGGACGGAAGAGCCTCGACGACTTCTGCAAGTTATTCTACGGCGGCACCAGCTCGGCCCCGGCCGTGGTGCCGTACGGCTTCGATGACGTGGTCCAGGCGCTCAACGCCGTGCTGCCCTACGATTGGGCCGGATTCTGGCGCGAGCGTCTCGATCGCCTAAGGCCCGGAGCGCCGCTGGAGGGACTCAAGGCCGCCGGCTGGAGCTTGGCGCTCACCGCCAATCCGTCCACCATGCATGTTGCGCACGAGGCCGACGACAAGGATTTGGATCTGCATTACTCGCTGGGATTTTACGTCGGCGATGAGGGAGCGACTATCGGCGACGTCATTCCGAGATCGCCGGCGGATCTGGCGGGAGCATCTCCGGGTTCTCATCTCATCGCCATCAACGGCTACAAATGGTCCAAGGAACTCTTGCACG
>PKXS01000112.1 GCA_003132425.1 Gammaproteobacteria bacterium
CAATTGCCGGGCGGCCAGCGCCGCAAGCGGCTGGCCTATCCACGCTTTATTCAAATTGGCTGCGGTGCGTACGGTGCCGCCCTGGATGACGCTCGGGAATGCTAGGCCGATCGCGTGATCGCCGCGCACGTTCGAGACCACCGTCGCGAGCGCCGCCAGCAAGTCCTCCGTGGAATCCTGCGCGGGCGTCGGGGTGCTGAATCGGTCGCTCGCAAGTGCGCCCGTGCGCAGGTCCACCAGCGCACATTTGATCGATGAGCCACCTACATCGACGCCGATGGCCAACGATGAACAGGTCGACTTGGTATCCATACTCAAGAGGTAGCGCCCCGCCGCCCGGACAACAACACTATAATAACCCGTAACATGAACTCGATAGACACGCAGTTAGCCACCCGCCGAAACGTCGCCCTGCAGCCCGGAATGCTGTCCGCCGCGCTCTTGGACCGCCTTACGCGGGAACTAGGAAAGAGTCCCGATTCGGCGACGCCGCGGGATATATACGATGCACTGTCGCTCGCCGTGCGGGAGGAACTCACTCTGCGTTGGCTCGCCACGCAGCGCCGGGTCGCCAACGCCCACGTCAAGCGAGTTTGCTATTTCTCGGTCGAATATCTTCCGGGACGCTCGCTATTGAACGCGCTCTACAATTTGGGCGGCGACTTTGTACAGGAGGCGCGTTCCAGCTTGCGCGCGATGGGCTACGAACTCGACGAAATCGCCGATCAGGAAGTGGATCCCGGCCTAGGGAACGGCGGCTTAGGGCGATTGGCGGCCTGTTTCTTGGACTCGTTGGCGACGCTGCAGTATCCCGCCGTCGCTTACGGTATCCGCTACGACTACGGCATCTTCACGCAGGTCATAGGAGGCGACGGGGGGCAGCGCGAAGTCGCCAGCAGCTGGCTGCGCCTGCGCAATGTGTGGGAAACCGCGCGGGGCAATGCTCGCTATGTCGTTCGCTTCGGCGGGCGCAGCGAAGCGCCGGCGGATGCGGACGGCCGCGCCCCGCATCGTTGGGCGGATACCACCGATATATACGCCATTGGATTCGATCAGTTGATACCGGGCAACCGCGGACCCATGGTGAATCATTTACGCTTATGGTCCGGCCGCGCGATTACGCCGTTTCACATCGACGCCTTCAACGCCGGCAATTATGCCGACGCCGTACAGGAACAGGTGGAAGCAAAGAACCTATCGCGGGTGTTGTACCCCGACGATTCCACTGCGCAGGGCAAGGAGCTGCGCCTCAAGCAGCAATATTTTTTCGTCAGCGCCAGCCTCCAAGACATGCTAGTGACGCATTTAGGGGAAGAGCGAACTCTCGCTTCCCTGCCCGAGTCGATCGCGATTCAATTGAACGACACTCATCCGACGGTCGCAATCGCCGAATTGATGCGCTTGCTCATCGACGAACACGGTTTACCGTGGGACGAGAGTTGGCGGATCACCACCAGCGTGTTTTCGTATACGAATCATACTCTGTTGCCGGAGGCCCTTGAGACCTGGCCGGTGGCGATGTTCGAACGGCTGCTGCCGCGGCACCTGGAAATAATCTATCTGATCAACAGGGACTTTTTGCTCAGCGTGGAGGCAAGATACCCCGGGGATCAGGAGCGGCAACGGCGCCTATCGATCATCACCGAGGAGGGCGACCGCCGCGTCCGCATGGCGCATCTCGCGGTCATCGGCAGCAGCCGCGTCAACGGCGTCGCGCAGCTGCATTCCGATCTGATGCGACAACATGTGTTTTCGGGTTTTGCGGAGCTGTATCCCGATCGCTTCATCAATGTGACCAACGGCATCGCCGTGCGGCGCTGGTTGAAGCAGTCGAACCCGGGGCTTGCAGCGTTGCTGACCGAACGATTGGGTCTGGGATGGGAGAACGATCTAGAAGAACTCGGGCGGCTGATAGGCGCAGCCGACGAACCGGACTTCCTGAGGCATTTCCGCGGCATCAAGCGCACCAACAAGCAGCGTCTCGCGGATGAGGTCATGCGTCGCACCGGAGTCGAAATCAGCGTCGATTCGCTGTTCGATGTGCAGGTGAAGCGAATCCATGAGTACAAGCGCCAACTGCTGAACTTGCTGTACGTCGTGACGCGCTATCGGCGCATTCGGGAGAACCCGCAGGCTGATTTCGTTCCTCGTGCGGTGATCTTTGCCGGCAAGGCCGCACCGGGCTACGCGATGGCAAAGGCGATCGTCAAGCTCATCAATAATGTGGCCCGCACCATAGACTCGGATCCGTCGGTGCGGGACAAACTGCGTGTCGCATTTCTACCGGACTACGATGTCACTCTGGCGCAAAAGATAATGCCGGCCGCCGACTTGTCGCAGCAGATTTCGACCGCAGGCATGGAGGCTTCGGGCACCGGCAATATGAAGCTTGCGCTCAACGGGGCACTTACGATCGGCACTCTGGATGGCGCCAATATCGAAATTCGCGATCACGTGGGCTCGGAAAACATATTCATTTTCGGACTCACCGCCGATGAGGTCGCGGCGAGGCGCGCAGCCGGTTACGTGCCAAGGCGCGAAGTGGAGGCGAACGCCGAGCTGAAGAGCACGCTCGATCTCATCGAGTCCGGTTTCTTTTCCCCTTCTCGTCCCGACGATGCTAAACCGGTCGTCAATCGCCTTCTCAGCGACGGCGAGCCGTTCTTGGTGCTCGCGGACTTTGCGGCGTACGACAAGGCGCAGAGCCAAGTGGACGCGCTGTACCTCCAAGCAGACAGCTGGAATCATAAGGCGGCGATCAATTGTTTGAGCATGGGGCATTTCTCCAGTGATCGCAGCATTCGCGAGTATGCGGATCGCATCTGGGGCGTCAAGCCCGTGTTATGAGAGCGTGAACCACGTGTCCGACTCGCAGATGACGGATTTCGATCTATACCTGTTCGGCGAGGGCCGGCACGAGCGTATCTACGAGAAGCTCGGCGCGCATCTTGAGCCGGGCGCGGCCGCCACTCGATTCGCCGTGTGGGCGCCCAATGCCGAGCGCGTCAGCGTCGTCGGTCCCTTCAATCGTTGGGACGGCAACAGCCATGTCATGCGGCCGCGCGGATCGTCGGGTATTTGGGAATTGCGGATTCCGGGCGTCGGTGTTGGCACGGCCTACAAATTTGAGATTCGCGGCCGCGATCGCCGGTTATTTCTCAAGGCCGATCCGTACGGGTTTGCGATGCAGCCGCGGCCGGAGAATTGTTCGCTGGTCAGCTCTTTGGAGGGATTCATTTGGCACGACGCGGACTGGCTTGCGGCCCGCGGACGGACAGATCCGTTGCGCCGGCCGTTCAATGCCTACGAAGTGCATTTGGGTTCGTGGCGGCGCCCCTGGGATCAGCGGCATCCGCCGTTCATGAGTTGGCGGGAAGCGGTCGATCAGTTGATTCCGTATGTCAAAGAGATGGGCTATACGCACCTCGAGCTGATGGGCGTCGCGGAGCATCCTCTTGACGCATCCTGGGGCTATCAGGTGGTGGGCTATTACGCGGCGACGGCCCGCTACGGCTCCGCTCAGGACTTCATGTTCTTCGTCGACTGCTGCCACCAGGCCGGCATCGGCGTGATTCTCGATTGGGTGCCGGCACATTTCCCGCGCGACGACCACGGGTTGGCGCAATTCGATGGAACCGCGCTCTACGAGCATGCCGATTCGCGCCTCGGCGAGCATGTGGAATGGGGCACGAAGATTTTCAATTATGGGCGGCACGAAGTGCGCAATTTCTTGGTTGCCAACGCCTTGTTTTGGGCGGACCGCTATCACGTCGACGGCTTGCGCGTCGATGCCGTCGCGTCGATGCTGTATCGAGACTACAGCCGCCCGGCGGGCGAATGGCTGCCGAACCAGTACGGCGGCCGGGAAAATTTGGAGGCGATCGATTTCCTGCGCCAGATGAATAATGCGCTGCACCGCGAGTTTCCAGGCATATTGACGATTGCGGAAGAGTCCACGTCGTTCGCGGGCGTGACGCGGCCGCCCGAACACGGCGGACTTGGCTTTAATTTCAAGTGGAATATGGGCTGGATGAACGACACCCTGCGATACGCCGCGCTCGATCCGGTGTACAGAAGGTACAATCACCAATTGATCACCTTTTCATTCGTCTACGCCTGGTCGGAGAACTTCATCTTGCCGATCTCGCACGATGAGGTGGTCCACGGCAAACGCTCGTTGCTGGACAAGATGCCGGGCGATGACTGGCAACGCTTCGCGAATTTTCGCCTATTTACGGCCTACATGTGCGCGCATCCCGGCAAGAAGCTGCTGTTCATGGGGTCTGAATTCGGCCAGCGGCAGGAGTGGCGCGACCACGATCAGCTTGACTGGATCCAATTGACGGACCCCAGGCACCAGGCCTTGCGCGACTGCTCGCGCGAGTTGAATCACTTGTACCTCGCGACGCCGCAATTCCACGGCAGCGATTGCGACCACGAGGGTTTCCGGTGGGCGGATTTGCATAACGCCAACGATAGCGTCTGGGCCTTTCAGCGGCGATCGACGCGCCAAGACTCGGGCGCGCCGGTGACCTGCGTATTCAACGCGACGCCGGTACCGCGCGATCTGTACTCGATTGGGGTCGCGGCAGGCGGCGAATATCGCAAAATATTCGACTCGGACGAAGTGCGATTCGGTGGTTCGGGTTATAACCGGCAATCGAATGTCATGAGCTCGGCCGGCGGCGATCAGGGGAGCCCCTATGCATTGAAGCTGAATTTGCCGCCCCTTGGAGCCATGTTTTTTGTCGGACCGAACTAGGAGCCTGTTTCTAAGTGAAGTCAATTCAAGCGGGTTGGCCGCGACCGTTGGGTGCCACATGGTCGCAGCACGGCGTTAATTTCGCGGTTTTCTCCAACCGTGCGACGCGTGTCGAGGTCTGCGTTTTTGATGCCGCGAGCGGCGCGGAACAGGCGCGCTACGCCTTGCCGGCGCGAACCGACGACATATGGCACGGCTTGCTGCCGCCGCGGCGTGCGGGACCCGGCACTCACTACGCCTTCTCCGTGCATGGGGCGGATGGTCCGCAGCTCGGGAACCGCTTCGATGCGAAGATCGCCCTGATCGATCCGTACGCGCGTGAACTGTCATCCACTATGCCGCTGCGCTCGCTGGTGGTCGATCCGAGTTTCGAGTCCGGCAATGATCGACCGCCTGCAATACCGTGGCGCGACACCGTCATTTATGAACTGCACGTCAAGGGATTGACGCGTCTGCATCCCGCGGTACCGGAGCATTGGCGCGGTAAGTATCTGGGCCTTACCGCGCCGCCGGTCATCGAGCACTTAAAGTCGATCGGCGTTACGGCAGTTGAGTTGCTCCCGATCCAGTCCTTCGTCGCCGAGCAGTTTTTACTGGACCGCCAATTGACGAATTATTGGGGCTATAACCCGATCGCTTGGTTTTCGCCGGCGAATCAATATGCGGTTGAGAATGCCGTCGTCGAGTTCAAGTCAATGGTGAAGGCACTGCATGCGGCCGGACTCGAGGTCATTCTCGACGTGGTCTTCAACCATACAGCGGAGGGCAACAAGGCCGGTCCGACGCTGAGCCTACGGGGCATCGACAATGCGGCGTACTACAGGCTCTTGCCTCAGGACCCCCGCTGCTACGAGAACATCACGGGTTGCGGGAACACCGTCAATTGCGAGAATCCGCAAGTCCGTTCGCTGATCATCGACTGTCTCAAATATTGGGTCGAAGAGATGCATGTCGATGGATTCCGGTTCGATCTTGCAACCGTACTTGCGCGCGAGGGCAACGGATTCAATGAAAATTCCGCCTTCTTCAAGGCGGTGCGCGCCGAGCCCTCGCTCGCGTACATCAAACTGATCGCCGAACCATGGGACGTCGGCTGGGACGGATACCAGCTTGGTAGATTCCCCGAAGGCTGGTCGGAGTGGAACGACCGGTATAGAGACGCCATGCGCGCATTCTGGCGGCGCGATGACGGCAAGATCGGGGAGTTCGCCGAACGGCTTGCCGGGTCGAGCGATGTGTTTCGGCACAACGGCCGCAAGCCGACCGCCGGCATCAACTTTCTGACCGCACACGACGGCTTCACGCTCAACGATCTTGTGACGTACAACGATCGGCACAACGAAGCGAATCTCGAGAATAATTCGGATGGCAACGGCAATAATTTGAGTTGGAATTGCGGCGCCGAGGGCCCTTCTGACGATCCGGCCGTGCGCGATTTGCGCAAGCGCCAAATGCGCAACATGATGACCACTCTTTTTCTCTCTCAGGGCGTCCCGATGCTGCAAGCGGGCGATGAGTTCGCGCGCACGCAGCGGGGCAACAACAATGCGTACTGCCAGGACAACGAGATTTGCTGGGTCGACTGGCGCCTGCGCGACGATAATCTAGACCTGCTGCAGTTCGTGCAACTGCTTTGTCAATTACGGCGCGGCCACGCCGAATTTCGCCGCGATACGTTTCTAAAGGGCAGTGCCACGCGCGCCGGCACCAAAGACGTGATCTGGCTGCATTCTCGAGGCTCCGAGATGGGGCAAGAGGACTGGAAGCAAGCCAACTTACGCACGTTGGGCATGTGGTTCGGCAAGCGCCACGGCGCCGTCGGGCGGCTATTGTTGCTGCTCAATTCAAGTGATGCCGCGCATGATTTTCGCCTTCCGCCGGCGGCCGCCGGCAAGCCTTGGACGTGCCTATTCGACACTGCGCGCGACACGCGCGACGCAAATCGCCTCGACCTCTCGCATCACTACGCGCTGGCTTACAGCAGCGCCGTGCTGCTGGAGTGCTGAAGTTTTGGACACGACGCTGATCGACAGATTGGCAAGGCTTCGCGGTCTGGGCGATGCCTACCATGATTATCGAGGCCAACTTCGCTACTTCAGCCATGAAACCAAAGCCGGGATCTTGCGAGCCATGGGTTGTCCGGTCGATGATCCCGCGGGACTTGCCGCGGCGCTGAGGGATTTGGAGCAATCGCGCACCGCGAAGCTCCTGCCGCGCATCGCCGCGGCGCGGGATGCGCGTATCGCCGTCGACATCAACGTAGGGGCGCGCGATTTCGGCAGAAGCCTTGCGTGGTCGGTAAACCTGGAGGACGGATCGTGTCGAGACGGCGTTGTCTCGACCGCCGATTGTCCGGAAGTTTGGCGCGGCGAGTTCGAGGGTTCCTGGACCACGCGCCGGCGCTTCGAATTGCCGCTGGATCTTCCGCCGGGTTATCACGAATTGCACGCGGTACTATCCGGCAAATCGGACCATTGCCTGGCAATTGCGTCGCCCCCGTGCTACGAGCCGCCGGCGGTCGCGCAAGGACGGCGCTTATGGGGCGTCGCCGTGCAGCTCTACACATTACGCTCGCGCAACAATTGGGGCATAGGCGATTTCAGCGATCTTAAGCTGTTGACTCGCTGGTTGGCATCGCATGGCGCGGGTTTCATCGGCTTGAATCCCTTGCATGCGCTTGCGGCCGCCGATCCCGAACGATCGAGTCCCTACAGTGCATCGAGCCGGCTCTTTCTCAATGTCCTTTATATCGCGGTGCCCGACGTTCCGGAGTTTCCTGAATGCGCGGCGGCCGGCGAACGTGTGGCCGATCCGTCGTTCGCGGATCGATTGTCAAAACTGCGCGCCTCGCACCACGTCGATTACCGCGGCATCGCCGAGGTCAAGTTCGAAATTCTCGAACTGCTGTATCTCGAATTTTGCGGGGGGCACCTTGCCGCCGGCAGCGGACGTGCGCGGGCTTTTTGCGCGTTTGTTGCCGCCGGCGGCGCGCTGTTGCGCAAGCACGCGCTGTTTGACGCACTCGACCGGCACTTTCATGCGACGTTGAACACCGCCTCCGGATGGCTGAACTGGCCTGAGGAGTTCCGCGACGCTAGTGGCGCCGCGGCGGCTCGATTTGCCGAGCAGCATCCGCAACGCGTTGAGTTCTTTTTGTATTTGCAGTGGCTGGCGCATGAGCAGCTGCAGAGCGTACAAGTGCTGGCACGCGACCTCGAGATGCCCATTGGCTTGTATGGAGATTATGCAGTGGGCGCCAGTCCATCGGGATCCGAAACTTGGACCGACCGAGCCGGCTATCGCATGGACGCGGAGATAGGAGCGCCGCCGGACCCCCTTGCTTTGAAAGGCCAGGGTTGGGGTATCCCGCCGCAGGACCCGCACGCAATGGAAACGCAGCGCCTGCAGGGCTTCGCGCAGCTGATCCGCCATAACATGCGCTACTACGGCGCACTGCGCTTGGACCATGTGATGGCGCTATTTCGATTGTGGTGGATCCCAGCCGGCCGCTCGCCGGCCGAAGGCGCCTACGTGCATTATCCGCTGAACCAACTGCTCAGCGTGCTGGCCATTGAGAGTCAGCGCGCCGCCTGTCTGGTCGTCGGCGAAGACTTGGGCGTCGTGCCGGACGAAATACGTCATGCGATGCCGGAATACGGTCTTTATCATTACAAGGTGCTGATGTTCGAAAAGCAGGACGGGCGTTTTCGGCGGCCGGACGAATTGGCGCGCCGGGCGCTTGCTACGGTCACGACCCACGACTTGCCTACCTTGAGAAGTTTCTGGGAACGTTGCGACATCGAGCTGCGGCGCCAACTGAATCTATATCCGAGCCAAGAGGTGCAAAACGAAGTGCTGCGCGAGCGCGAGCACGACCGCTGGGCGCTATTGGCCGCGCTGCGCGAGCAGGGGCTGGCGCCCGACCATCCGTCGACCCCCGATGAGCCCTTTACTCCCGAACTCGCGCGGGCCGTTCACTTGTACCTCGCCCGCTCTCGCAGTCTGCTCGCGGCCGTGCAAATCGAGGACCTACTCGGCGTGGTCGATCCGGTGAACGTGCCCGGCACGAACCGCGAGTATCCCAATTGGCAGCGTAAATTGACCGCGGATATCGAGGAAATGACGACGCGCGCGGATTTCGATGCATTGTTCGGCGAGCTTAACCGGGCTCGCCGTTAGGGGCCGCACTCCGCGCACCGCGGGCGTCGATCCAACGCTGCAGAAATACAAGGTCCAGCCAGCGACCGAACTTGTGACCGACTTCGCGAAAATGCGCGACGCGTTCGAAACCCAAGCTCTCGTGCATGCCAATCGAGGCGCTGTTGGCGGCGTCGATGCCGGCGATCATCACATGCTTACCGAGGCCCGCGGCACGCGGGAACAACTCGGTCATCAACAGTTTCCCCACGCCCTGGCCGCGGCAATCCGCGCGCACGTGCACGCTGTGCTCGACCGTATGCCGGTAACATGGCCACGCACGAAAGTCGCCAAAAGTCGCGAAACCGCTGATGCCGCTCGAGTCCAACGCCACGAGCACCGGATAACGCTGTTCGACGCGACCGCGCCACCACGCCTTCCGATCGTCGAGCGTGACCGGCTCTTCGCTGTAAACCGCCGTGGTGTTGGCGATAATCTCGTTATAGATCGCCAGTATCATCGGCAAATCGGTTTCGGTCGCGTCGCGCACCTGCATATTCACCGCCCGCTAGGCCCGGTGAAGGACTGCTCGGCGGCTGCTTGCGCGCGCGCCGCCCAACACCAGATCAAGCCCGATACGAATACGGCGACCGGCACGATCTTGACGGCTTGGCCGAGGGAGGACGCATCCGAGATCGCCCCAATCAGAAAAGGCGAGACCGCGTCGCCGAGCGCATGGATGGCGAAGACGCTCAGCGCAATCGCTGAGGCCCGCTCTACGGGCGCTACCATATTGACGATTGCCGCATTGATCGGACCGGTCGACACGAACAAGCACAATTGCGCGATGACCATGCAAACGAAGTACCAAGTCGGTGACGCCGTGGTCAGCGCCAGCCATACGAAAGGCACCGCAACAAGCGTGGCGAGCGCCGATAGCCAGAGAAACGCTTGGCGCGAATATTTAAACCAAAAGTCGCCCAACCAACCGCCGGCAAAGGTGCCGATGAAACCGGTAACCACCACGATGGCGCCGAAGCTCACCGTTGCCTGGCTGTGAGAAATGCCGCGAATGCGCTCGAGAAAGGCCGGCATCCAATAGGCGAGGCCTCCCACCGCAAAGGTATAGGCGGTGTATCCCAGCACCGTGAGCGCATAAGGTTTATCGCGCAGCAGGCGCAAATAAGTCTCCCGGGTGCTCGAGTTCGCCGCCGCCGGTGGGGCAACCGGCGTAGCGCTGCCGGTATCCTGCGCACCGCGAGGCGGCTCGCGCAGCATTAAACACAGTGCTGCCAGCGCCAAGCCCGGACCTCCTGCCACGAAAAAGGCCATGCGCCATCCAAAATGCGCATCGACCAAGCCGCCGACCACGTAGCCCAGCGCCGAACCCACCGGAATTGCGCAGAAAAAAATGGCCATCACGCGCCCGCGCTGCGTGACCGGGAAGTAGTCGGCCAGCAAACTCGGGGCAATCGTGACGTAGGCAGCCTCGCCCACGCCCACCGCGGCCCGCGCCGCAAACAAACTCAGGAAGCTGCCGGCAAAACCGGACAGCGCGGTGGCGATGCTCCAGCAAGCCACGCCGAAGGCGATCAATCTCGGCCTTGAGCGCCGGTCCCCCAGCGCACCGAAAATCGGCGCGGCCAGCGTGTAGACCACCAAGAACGCCGACATCAGCGATCCCAATTCGGCATCCGACAGCGCGAGTTCGGAGTGCTTCAGGCTTTCGAGCAGCGCCGATAGGACGTAACGGTCCATGTAGTTGAACAAATTGATGAAAGACAGAACGGCGAGCGCCATACCCGCCGACTTGACCCAGGACTTTTGCATCTGATTTGCCACGCACCGGTATAGTAGCAACGCGGGTTTGCAATTAGGCTTATTTTGCCGGTGAAGTCATGATTACGCGTCGCCGTTCCATGCTGCTCGGATTTGCGGCACTTTGTTTCACGGTGCTGTGGTTCGCACTGTTGCCCGGGCGCCCGTTATTCGAGCCTGATGAAGGGCGCTACGCCGAAGTACCGCGCGAGATGCTGAGCGGCGACGATTGGCTGATTCCGCACCTCGACGGCCTCGCGTATCTGGAAAAACCTCCGCTGCAATATTGGATTACGGCCCTTTGCTATCGCGTGCTGGGCGAGAGTGAGGGCGCGGCGCGCTTGTGGACGGGCCTGGCCGGCTATCTGTCGCTCGGGATCGTGTTCGCGCTCGGACGACGGCTGTGGGGCTTCGACGCCGGTATGAAGGCGTTATTGCTGAGCTCGGCGTCGGTCTTGTTCGTGCTGCTGGGCCATCAGCTCACCCTGGACATGAACCTAAGTCTTTGGCTTCTGGCGTGCCTGGCATGTTTTCTGGTGGCGCAGTCGAATCGCGGCGATCCTCGGCGTTGTCATGCATGGATGTTGGGCTGTTGGGCCGCCATGGCTCTCGCCGTGCTGAGCAAGGGCTTGATCGGCGTGCTGATTCCGGGGGCGACGCTGGTCCTGTATGCCATTTGGCAACGCGATCGTGAAGTCGCGCGTCGCCTCAATATTCGTTGGGGCCTGCCGATATTTGCCGCGATCGCCGCGCCGTGGTTCGTGTTGGCGGCGCGGGCCAATCCCGAATTCCTCAAGTTCTTCTTCGTGCGCGAGCACTTCCTGCGATTCCTGACACCCATCGAAGAGCGCACGGAACCCTGGTGGTACTTCATCGCCGTGCTGCTCGTGGGCATTTTGCCGTGGTTCCCCGAAGCTCTGCGCTCCTTGGCGGCGCCGTTGCGGACAACAGTGCCCCGCGGCCAATTCGACTCGCGGCGCGTGCTCTGGGTTTGGTGCGTGTTTACGCTGGTGTTCTTTTCGCTCTCCGACTCCAAATTGATCCCGTACATCCTACCGATCATTCCGGCCCTGGCGCTGCTCTGCGCCAGCCCTAAGGCCGCTGACGGCCGCGGTTCGCTGATGGTGGGGGCGATACTGTCATTGGCCGCAAGCGCGGGCATATTCGCCTATGCGAGTGGCCTGTGGAGCACGGCCCATGGCCGAACATTCGGGCTGCAAATGCGCCCGGTTTTGCTGTGGACATGCATCGTGCTGGCGGCAGCGGCCCTCGTCTGCGGTCTGCTCCTGCGGCGCAGGCGCACCCGCGCCGCGCTTGCCAGCTTGTGTTGCGGCTGGTTTCTGGCCTCGACAACCCTGCTCATCGCGGCGAATTCCGTACAGCAACACTTCAGCGCCAAAGAGATCGCACTGGCTTTGAGGGCAGCGGCTCCCGGGGCCGCGCCCGTATTCTCGGTGCAAACCTATCAGCAAGCGCTGCCGTTCTACCTGCAGCGCAACGTCGTGGTAGTCGACTACCAGGACGAACTCGCGCTTGGGCTGTCGCAGAATCCTGCCGCAGGCATTGCCACCTTGGAGGAGTTTTCCCGCCGCTGGCGATCCTTGGGCGATGGCTTCGCCGTCATGCCATTGTTTACGAATGATCGGCTGACTGCTCAGGGATTGCCGATGCGCGAGATCGCGAGGTTTCACAGAAAGCTGGTTTTAGTGAGCCGACGCTAGGGTCGGTTAGCGGTTCGCGTTTCGGGGCAGGCAGAGTAAGATCGAAACGGTGGTCTTTTTCAGGAGAATCAGTTGGCCAAGCCGAATTATCGTCACGCAAAGAAACAAAAGGAAGCCGCACGCAAAGCACGGCAAGACGCCAAGCAGCAGCGGCGTATCCAGGCGCCCGAGGTGCCGGCCGGGCCCGCGGCACCTGCCGAGTCCAATCCTGTGAAGGCGGACGCATAAGCATGAGCGGCGAGGGCGGTTATGCATAATATCGGCCGGGCGCCGCTATTGTCGCCGGCACGCGACGGTTTTCGCGGCGCCGGCAGCCTTGACAGATCTTTTCCTTTATTGAGCTTCAAATGCCGCGCAAATCGTGAACAATACCCCTCTTAAGAGGGCCTAACACTCATGGATGCGCTTAATTTTCGTTTCGTTTCTGCCGCTGCGTTTTCGCGGCTGAAATGCATTGCGGCGCCGCTGGGCATATTGGGGCTGCTGGCGCTGGCGGCATGTAACGGCACGGCCGTCGTCACCCTGACCGCCACCGCATCCGAAGACACGTTTCTGACCTACCGCGTCGGGCTCACCTCCGTTCAGCTGCAAAAATCGACCAGCGGCAGCGGCGGCACGGCATATCAAGCCCTACCCTCCGGTACCACCGTCGACCTGGCGAAGTTGGTCAATTTAAGCGAAGTGGTAGGCGCAGCGGCGCTACCCAAGGGCGGCTATTCGAACGTCGTCATCACGCTCGACTACAGCTCCGCCGAGATCGTTGTCGACGACGGCTCTTTGAACGGGTTGGCGTTGACTCCGGTGGGGCCGACCGGCCAGGCCCTGGGGCAGGTCCAGATCATCGTGGATCTCGATCCTGCCAATGACTTCAGCGTCTCCTCGAAGCAGGCCTCGCTGCTTGCTTTGGATTTCAAATTGGCGGCGTCCAATATCGTCAATGTGGCGCAGAAAACCGTGACGGTGACGCCGCTGATCATCGGCAGCGCGGCGCCCGTCGATACCAAGACAGTGCGCATTCGTGGCCCGCTTGCGGGCGGCGTCAATACAACCTACACCCAGTTCTCGATGGGTATCGTGCCGTTCGATTTCCCGACGGGCAGCACGGGATCATTGGTGATTGCGCCGAGCGATATCACTACCTATGAGATCAATGGCACGGCGTCCACGGGTACGCTGGGATTCACGCAACTCGCGGCATTGAGCTCGGGCATCATGGCCGAGGCGTACGGCACTTTCACGGCCAGCGACACGACTGCCACAACCGATAGCACGGCGACAACCGATAGCACGACGACAACCGCCGACGGCATCGTGGCGCCCACCGCCGTTGCTTCGAGTTCGACCAACGTGTCCTTCTCCGCTGCTCAAGTATTGGCGGGGAGCAGCGTGCAAGGATCTGGTTTCGATCGGGTGTCCGGCATCGTCTCGGCGCGCAGCGGCAACACGCTGACGATGGAAGACGCAACGCTGCTCGCCAATGACGGCACGAATTCGTTCATTTCCGGCACCGCGACCATCGACATCAGCGCCGATACGGCGATCAACGTATTCGGTCAAGGCAGCCCGCAGAGCAACGCAACGCAGCAGATATCGGTCGGTTCCCTGATTGATGCCTTCGGCACGGCCACTACGCCAAGTTCCGGAAACGCCACGCTGGATGCCAGCGCGGGCCGCGTGCGCGTCGGCAACACCACGGCTTCCGGCCTCGTGACGGCGGTGGGTACCGGCACTCTGACCCTTGATTTGGCGGGCGTCCAAAATTTGGTGGCCGGCCAATTGGGCGGCCGATCCATCGAGGCATTCGATTTTACCGGCACCGGAACTTCCGCCAGCGTCGACGCAAGCGCAAGCGAATACCAGGTGACCACCGGCGCTTTGGATTTGACCAACGCGACCGTCGGCGCACCGGTTCAGGTCTCGGGACTCGTCACATCATTCGGGCAGGCGCCTCCGGACTTCACGGCGACCGCACTACTGGATCCGACGACGATTCCGGCCGAGCTTGTGATCGATTTCGGCGCCGGAACTCCGGCGCCGTTCACGACCTACAACGGCTCGCAGATCGATGTGGACATTCACAACAGCAGCGTTGGGCCGCGCCACGCGATCCAGATCGGCGCGCAATTCATCGACACCAGCGGTCTGTCTTCGGACCCCCTGATCACGCCCAACCCGACGGCCTCGACGTTGATATTTGCGATCGGGCACACCGTGTCGGGCAGCGTCGAGAACTTCAATGAATATGCGAACTTCATCGCGCAGCTGCAAACTGAGTTAAACGGAACGGTCCTTGCGACCGGGGTGACGGCGATGGGTCAATACACCGCGTCTACCTTTTCGTTTGCCGCGAGCAGCATAACCGTCACCTTGAACAACTGAAGATTCGCTCATTTGGATTCGCGGCGCCGGCGGCTGCGTTAGACTCGCGCCGTTCAATTCTCACCTCATTGCCACGATCGTAAGGACATATTGCTAGGATCAGGACTCACACGCCGCGATTTCTTGGGTGCGGCGGCATCGGCCCTGGCCGCACCCGCTCATCTGGCATGGTCCGCGGGAACCGCGCAATCGGGTGTTGCGTACGCCTACATCGGAACTTTTACGCCGAACGGCGGCGGGATTTATTTATTCCGAATGGATCGCGCAACCGGCGCGCTGACCCAGCTCAAGGTCTTCGACGACATCCGCAATCCCTCGTGGCTGGCCGTCAACCCGTCCCAGACCCGGCTTTACGCGGTCAGTGAAATCGACAACTACGCCGGCACGCACAACGGCGCGGTGGTGTCCTATGCAATCGACGGCAGCGGCTTTCAGTTGACTCGGCTGGGGGCCGTGAGTTCGGCCGGCGCGACGCCCACGCATGCCAGCGTGCATCCTTCGGGTAAATTTGTCTTCGTCGCCAACTACGGCGGCGGCAACGTTGCAGTCTTCCCCGTCGGCGCGAATGGCGCGCTGGGCGAGCCGTCGGATGTGCGGCCGAGTGTCGGTCCGCGGCACCGCTCGCGGGCGGTGGACGATCCACCGGGACAATTCGCCGTCAGCGATCATGACGGCCCCCACATGCACATGGTGGCCTCGGACCCGGCCGGCCAATTTGTCATCGCGAACGACGCGGGCCTCGATCTGACGCTGGTTTGGCGCTTCGACTCGCAAGCCGGGCGGCTGCTGCCTGCGGATGTGCCGGCGATTACCGCCCCGTCCGGTTCGGCGCCGCGCCATTTCGCGTTTCATCCGAACGGCCGACATTTCTACAATCTGTACGAGCAAGACGCGAAGATCGCCGTTTACGATTACGATCCGGCACGCGGCGGACTGCATGCCAAACAGCTCGTATCGACTCTGCCGGCCAGGTTCGGCGGCAGCACACTCTCCTCTGAAATCGTCATCACGGCCGATGGCCGGTTCCTGTACGCGGCAAACAGAGTGCACAATGCGGTGGCGGTATTCGCCGTTGCGGCCGATGGACAATTGCGAATGATTTCCGAAGCGTGGGTGCACGCCGACTCCCCGCGCAGTCTCACCATCGATCCGAGCGGCGAGTTTCTCTATTCATGCAATCAGAAGGGCGATTCGATTACCTCGTTTCGCATCGGCGCGGCGTCCGGCGCGCTGCAATTCACCGGCCGCTTCGAGCCGGTCGGCAGTCCCACGTTCATGGCGATACTAAAACCGCATTAGGCGAATATCCCGCTGTACCTGTTCTTGAACCCGGATCTATACTGAATGCCGGTGCGTTCGCGCGACAGTGGTTGTAAATTATGCAAATCGCCATGATCGGCCTGGGTCGAATGGGCGCCAATATGGCGCAGCGCTTGATGCGCGGCGGCCACCAAGTCGTCGGCTTCGATCCGGCGGAAGCGGCGCGCAAAGCCATCGAGCAGAAGGGCGGCCAATCCGCCGCGTCTCTGGAGCGCTTGGTCGCCGCACTGAAGGCGCCGCGCACGCTATGGCTGATGGTGCCGGCGGGCGAAATTACCGACGGCACGATTAGCGCCTTGACGCCGCTGTTGGCGGCCGGCGACACCGTCATCGACGGCGGCAACTCGAATTATAAGGACACTCTGCGCCGCGCCGCGGCGCTTGCGAAACGCCAGATCAACTACTGCGATTCCGGCACCAGCGGCGGAGTGTGGGGACTCGACGAGGGCTACAGCCTGATGATCGGCGGCGATGCGGCGGTCGTGGAACGATTGCGCCCGATATTCGAAACCCTGGCGCCGGCAGCGGATAAGGGTTGGGGCCGGGTCGGCGCCGTAGGGTCGGGCCACTACACCAAGATGGTCCACAACGGGATCGAGTACGGACTCATGCAGGCGTACGCCGAAGGTTTCTCGATTCTGCAGCACAAGAGCGAATTCAATCTCGATCTGCATCAAGTCGCCGAGATTTGGCGTTACGGCAGCGTCGTGCGCTCCTGGCTGCTGGACCTCACGGCGAACGCGCTCGAGAAGAACCCGACGCTGCACGGGATTGCGCCCTATGTGGCCGACTCCGGCGAGGGACGCTGGACCGTGGCCGAGGCAATCGAGCTTGGCGTCCCGGCAGTCGTCATCACGGCATCCTTGCTCGAACGCTTGCGCTCGCGCGATGCAGAGTCCTTTTCCGATAAGTTGCTGTCGGCGATGCGTAATCAGTTCGGCGGCCACGCGATCAAAGCGGAGTAACCCTGCTGCGCGCTTAAGCGGCGGGCAGCTCCGCCTTGTGTCTGCTGACGGCCGCGCCATCGGCATCCCTCAACTGCTTGAACACGATCGTCGACACGATGGTCAACCCGCCGAGCACCAGCAGCGCCGAATGAATGCCCTGGATCATTTGCGGGGCGTTGGCGCGAAGCGGGTCGGGAATAAAAAAGGCCGCGGCGAGCGAGGCCGAAGCTACGCCGAAGCTGACCGCCAATTGCTGAATGGTGCTGGCGATGGTGCTGGCTCCGCTCGCCTGCTCCTCGTTAACGTCCGCATAGGCGAGCGTATTCATGCTGGTGTATTGCAGCGAGGTGAGAAATCCGAAGCCGAACGCCATCAATACGATCAGCCACACGGGCGTGCCGGCGCCGATGGTCGAAAACAGCATGATCATCGCACCGACGATGACGGTGTTGGAAATCAATACCCGGCGATAACCGAATCTCCTGAGGATTCTCGGCATCGTGAGCTTCAAGCTCATCGCGGCCAAGGCCTGCGGCATGATGAGCAGTCCGGATTGAATCGCCGTGAATCCCAGACCTACCTGGTAGAGCAGGGGCAGCAGAAACGGTATTCCGCCGATCCCCAATCGAGTGAACATGTTGCCGCTCGCGGCCACGCGGAAGCTGCGAATGCGCAGCAGCCCCAACCTCAACAATGGATGCGCGGTGCGGACGGTATTGAGCCCGTAAGTCGCCAGCAGCACGCTTGATATCGCCAGCAACCCTACGATTTCGCGACCGCTCAAGGTGTGGTCGCCGAACACCTCGAGCACGTAGGAAAGCAATGATATGCCGGAGCCGAACAGGACCAATCCGACGATATCCAACGGATAGTTGATCTCTTCGCGGTAATTCGGCAGATGCCGGTACACCATATACAGGCCGAAAAGACCGATCGGAATGTTGACGAAGAAGATGAGGCGCCAATGAAAATAGCCGACGATCAGGCCGCCGATGATCGGCCCGAGCATGGGTCCGATGAGTCCCGGAATGGCGACAAAACTCATCGCACTGATCAGTTCCGACTTTGCGAAGGCGCGCACCATGGTGAGCCGTCCCACGGGGAGCATCATCGCTCCGCCGCAGCCTTGCAGCACTCGGCAGGCCACCAGCAAGTGGATGTCGTTGGAGATGCCGCACAGAAATGAGCCGAACGTGAAAATGCCGATCGCCGATGCAAACACACGGCGTGTGCCGAATCGATTGGCCATCCATCCGCTGATCGGGATGAATACCGCGAGGCTCAGCGTATAGCTGGCGAGCACCGCCTTCATGCTCAGAGGGGGTACCTGAAGTGCCTGCGCGATCGCAGGCACCGCCGTATTGAGGATGGTCGTGTCCAGCGATTCCATGAAGAATCCCACCGCCACCAACCAGGGAAGCAGCCGTTTGGATGCGTCGCTTTGAATCACTTCTTATGAACCCGCGAGCGCGGAATCGACAATGATCTGTGCGTCACCGAGAATCCTGTGCAAATGAGCCGAATCGCGGAAGCTTTCGGCGTAGATTTTATAAATATTTTCGGTACCGGACGGACGGGCGGCGAACCACCCGCCCGGCGCAATGATCTTGACGCCGCCGATGGCCGCATCGTTCCCCGGCGCATGCGTCAGAACTCGATCGACCCGCTCGCCGGCGAGTTCGTTGATGCTCATTTGGGCGCCGTCGAGCTTCGCGAGTTTCTTCTTTTGCGCCGGTGTGGCGGGAGCGTCGACTCGGTCGGCAAACGCTTCGCCGAGTTCGCGTGCCAGCGCGCCATACTGCTCGCCCGGATCCCGGCCGGTGCGCGCGGTGATTTCCGCCGCCAAGAGCGCCGGCGCAATTCCGTCCTTGTCCGTCGTCCACACGCTGCCGTCGATACGACTGAACGATGCGCCGGCGCTTTCCTCACCGCCGAATCCCAAGCTGCCGTCCCGCAGTCCGGAGACGAACCACTTGAATCCAACGGGTACCTCATAGAGGCGCCGGCCGAGCCGCGCGCTGACCCGATCGATCATGCCGCTGCTGACTACGGTCTTGCCGACGCCCGCGTCCGCTCTCCATTGCGTCCGATGCCGAAACAAGTAATCGACGGCGACCGCCAAATAATGATTCGGCGGCAGCAAGCCGCTGCTCGCCGTGACGACGCCGTGCCGGTCATGGTCGGTGTCGCAGGCAAAGGCGATGTCGTAGCGATCCTTGAGCCCGATTAGCCGCTGCATCGCGTACGGGGAGGAGGGGTCCATGCGAATTTTTCCATCCCAATCCAGCGTCATGAACCTGAAGGTCGGGTCGACTTCGTCGTTCACCACGCTCAGATCCAGCTTGTAGCGCTCCGCGATGCGCGCCCAGTAGTGCACGCCGGCGCCGCCGAGCGGATCGACGCCCATGCGAACGCGCGCGCCACGGATGGCATCCATATCGATGACACGGCCCAGTTCGCCGACGTAGGAACCGACGTAGTCATGAAGGTGGGTCGTGGCAGCGCGGCGCGCCTTGTCGAGGCCGATCCTGTTCACCGCGCCTAATCCGGATTGCAGCAGGTCGTTCGCTCGGGTTTCTATCCACGCCGTTACTTGAGTGTCCGCAGGGCCGCCGTCCGGCGGGTTGTACTTGAATCCGCCGCTGTCGGGCGGGTTGTGCGAGGGAGTAATGACGATGCCGTCCGCAAGACCGGTGCTGCGCCCGCGGTTGAAGTTTAGGATCGCAAGGGAAATGGCCGGGGTCGGCGTGTATTCATCATCCGCCGCGATCATGACCTCAACGCCATTGGCGGCGAGGACCTCGAGCGCGCTGGCGAACGCCGGCGCCGACAGCGCGTGGGTGTCGAAGCCGATGAATAACGGACCGCTGACGCCTTGACTCTTGCGGTATTCGCAGATGGCCTGGCTGATGGCGAGGACATGCGATTCATTGAAACTGAGCTCGAATGATGAGCCGCGATGCCCGGACGTGCCGAACGCGACTCGTTGCGCGCTGATCGATGGATCCGGGTGCCCGCTGAAGTAAGCGGTGATCAGCCGCGGAACATTCACCAGCGCATCGGGCGTCGCGGGCCGGCCTGCGCGCGGGTCGAGACGCGTGCTCACGGCTTGGCCAGCGCCGTGCTCTTATCCGCGATTCGTTGCAGCAGCTCCGCCCAAGATTTGACGAAGGATTGCGCACCCTCCAGCTGTAGTTGACTCCCGAGCGCGTCGATATCGATCCCTGCCTGCGAAAAGCGCGCCAGTATCTGTTCCGAATCGCCGCCGTCCTCGCGCATGACGCCCTTGACGGTGCCGTTCGCCGCGAAGGCCAGCAGAGTTTTCTCAGGCATTGTGTCGATGGTGTCGGGCGCGGCCAAAGCTTCGACATACAAGTCGGCCGGGGCCTTCGGATCCTTCGTTCCGGTGCTGGCCCAGAGCATGCGCTGCTTGCGGGCGCCGGCGGCCGCGAGGCCGCGCCAACGCTTGCCGGCCAGCAGCTCGCAATGGGCGCGGTAGGTACGGCCGGCGACGGCGATTCCAAGCCGGTTGCGCAGCTCCTGCGGCACCTTCTCGGCAACGGCCCGATCCCAACGGCTCACGAACAGCGAAGCCACCGAATTGATGCGCGGATCGCGTCCGGCGGCAATACGGCGCTCGATGCCGCGCATGTAGGCTTCGGCAACCGCCAAGTAATGCTCGCGCGAAAACAATAACGTCACATTGACGGGCACGCCTGCAAAAATGGCGGCTTCGATCGCCGGTACGCCGGCCGGCGTGCCGGGAATCTTGACGTAGAGATTCGGACGATCGGCCTGCCGGTGAATATTCACGGCCGCTTCGACCGTGGCCTGCGTGTCGCTCGCCAACAACGGCGAGACCTCCATGGAGACCCAGCCGTCCACGCCGCCGGTGCGCTCGAACACCGGCCGAAACACATCGGCGGCGCGGCGCAGATCCTCCAGGGCGAGCTCGACGAACAGGGCTTCGCCGCGGAGTCCACCTTGGGCCTTTTGCCGGATGCCGGCGTCATACGCCGATGTATTGCCGATTGCCTCGTCGAATATCGTCGGATTCGAAGTAAGACCGGTAACCGACAGCTCGTCGACGTAGCGGCGCAAAGTGCCGTTATCGAGGATTTCGCGCGTAATGTTGTCGAGCCAGAGGCTTTGCCCCAAATCGTGCAGGCGTTGCGTGGTTTTCATGGCTGTTCCTGAAAGTCTCGTAAATTAAAATTCATGAGGTCCCCGATGCCGCCGATCGCGAGATCCGGAGGCGGTACGGCAGCGCCCGAATCCGCGGCCAATGCGTAGTGGCCCTGGCGCACGAATACCGTGGTCAGTTTCCGTCCCAGCGCGATTTTCATCGCCGCTAATAAATCCGGCTTGTCGTCCACCATCACGTACTGCCGCGCCGGATAGCGACGCTGGACATGATCGAGCACGCGCTCCTTGTGCACGTAGATCAGTACCCGGCCCCCGAGAGCATCCCATATCCCTGAGCGGCGGATCTTACGCGGTTGGAACACCACGTCGCCGTCGGAGAGAACCACCGGGAGGCCCAAACCATGCAAATGCTCGATCGCCGCGATCGCCGCCGGGTACACGAGTTGTGCAAAAGGGTATTCCAACAGGAACTGTGACATCCCCAGGAGATTCGGATCGTCGTCGTGTCCTGTGCGAAAGCTCTGCAGGCTGGCCAAGTAGTCGGCGAATCCGCATTGCTCGCGCAGCTCGGAAAAGATCTTCCAGTAGCGTGCTCGCTCGGCGGCGCCGAAACAAAGCTCCAACTGTGCGCCCAAGTCGGCCGCAAAGCGGTCGTTGTCGAGCAAGGTGTTGTCAACGTCGAGCAAGAACACGATTTCACCGGTATTCACCACGTCGAGCGATTCACGGGGAGGCCTCTTCGACGTGCGGATCGTGCCAGGTTTCGCCGCCGATCATGATATTGGCGCTCGATGCCGGGCCCCAACTGCCCGGTTCGTATTCCGTCACCGGAAGACTGTCCTTCAGCATCGGATCGACGACTTTCCACGCGGCCTCGACGCTCTGGTCCTGCGTAAACAGCGACGTGTCTCCGTGGATCGCATCGCTCAGCAGCCGCTCATACGGCGGCTTCTCGCCGGGATCATGATGCCGCGCGATCAACTCGACGGGTTCGCCGTGCATACCCTCGCCGTTGTGCTTGACCAGAGCGCCTGCGCAGATCACCACCTCCGGACTGAGCCGAAACCGGAAGTAATTCGATGGCGGAATATCCGTGCCGGCAAAGACCGCGAGCGGCGGGGATTTCAGATTGACGATGACCTCGGTGGCGGTGATGGGCAGGCACTTGCCCGCGCGAATATAGAACGGCACGTCCGCCCAGCGCCAGGTGTCGATATGCAGGCGCAATGCGGCAAAGGTCTCTACTTGGGATTTCGCCGCCACCCCTTTTTCATTGCGATAGCCGCGGAATTGACCGCGGATCACTTCCGCCGGGTCTATCGGCCGCATCGCGCGAAATAGCCGCAGCTTCTCCGCTTGCATCGATTGGGTTTCATGGCCTACCGGCGCGTCCATCGCCAGAAGAGCGATGACCTGCAGCAGGTGGTTCTGAACCACGTCGCGGATCGCGCCGACTTCCTCATAGAACGCGCCGCGGCCCTGCACGCCGAAATTCTCCGCCATCGTGATTTGAATGTCCCGGATGTACTGGCGATTCCAGATCGGCTCAAGGAAAGCGTTGGCGAAGCGGAAATACAGGAGGTTTTGCACCGCCTCCTTGCCCAGGTAATGATCGATGCGAAAAATAGACGGCTCCGCGAATACCTCGTGCAGCGTGCGATCAAGAGCTTGCGCGGTCGCCAGATCGCGGCCGAACGGTTTTTCGACGATGACTCGCGCATTGTCGGCGCAGCCGGATTTGGCAAGACCTTGAACGACGCTTGAGAACATGCTCGGCGGAATGGCGAGGTAGTGGATCGGCTGAGTTGCGGATCCGAGAGCCTGCCGCAGAGATTTGAAAGTCGCCGGGGCCGTATAGTCCCCATCGACATAGTGCAGCAGTGCTGACAGTTTCGCGAAGCTATCGGCATCGAAATCGCCGGCCTGTTGCGCGCTCTCGCGGGCGCGCTCCCTTAACTTGTCGAGCGTCCAACCGGCGCGCGCCATGCCGATGATGGGAATGTCGAGGCCATCGCGCCGGACCATGTTATAGAGCGCGGGAAAGATTTTCTTGTGGGCCAGGTCGCCCGTGGCGCCGAAAAAAACAAAGGCATCTGAATTGAGTGCGGTCATTTAGAGTCCAAGCCTCATTTGGCGGCGCAACTGTTCGATCTCCTCCATCAGTTCCAGAGCGAGCGCCACCCCGGCGAGATTGATCTCCAGATCTTGTTCCAGACGCAGCGCCAAGCGCGCCCGGCGCAGCGCCGTGCCCGTGAAATGCCATTCCGCCTTATCGGCGTCCACGACGCTGAGCACGCCTTCCTCGACAAGCTGGACGATGTGCCGCTCGTCGACGGCGCACATGCGGCTCAAGTCCTGGATGCTGAGGATGGCGTATTCCTCGAAAATCCCGGCCGGCGGCGTGCGTTCTTCGATGGGCGGCATGTGGGCTCAGACTCCCAATTGCGTGCGAGGATTGAATGGCATCGCCGACGCCATGTTCTGGTAGGCTGCCTTGGCCGCGGGGCTGTTGACGGGCGGCAGGGCGATCTGCAATACGACGAAGAAATCGCCGGGCGGCGAAGCGGGAATGCCGCGTCCCTTCAGTCTCAATTTGCCGCCGGCGCGCGAGGCGGCGGGAATTTTCAGATCGACGGGCCCACCGGGAGTCGGCGTCTTCACGCTGGCGCCGAGCGCTGCCTCCCAGGGGGTCACCGGCAATTCAAGATACAAATCGCGGCCGTCGACCTTGTAGAGCGGATGCGGTTGAAATTCGACTTCGATGTACAGATCGCCGGGGGTTCCCTCCCCGGAGGGACGCGCGCCCTGACCCGCGAGCCGGATGGTCTGGCCGGCCAGGATGCCCTTGGGTACCTGGACGTTGAGCGCGCGCTCCTGCAATACCAGCCGTCCCTGCGCGTCGATCTCGGGGACGCGCAAGCTGAACGTGCGCCCCCCGCCTTTCAACGTTGCATCGAGATCGAGCATGACTTTGGCGTGATGATCCTCGCCGCGCCCATCGTCGAAGGTGCCGCGAGAGCTGCGCGCTGCGCCGCGCGCGGCCGCGCCGAACAAGGCGTCGAAGAAATCGCTGTGCGCCGAATGACTCGGACCTGCGCCGCTGGTCTCAAACCCCGTGCCCCAGTCCGGGGGAGGGCGGAATTCCTGACCCGCGGTGTAATTTCGCCCCAGTTGATCGTACGCAGCACGCTTTTCGGGGCTCTTCAGCACTTCATAGGCCTCGCCGACCTCCTTGAAGCGCGCTTCGGCGTCCTTTTCCTTGCTGACATCCGGGTGATATTTTCGTGCCAGCTTCCGGTACGCCTGTTTGATCTGCGCCTCGGTGGCATCGCGCGCGACGCCCATGACTTTGTAGTAATCCTTGAACTCCACTCATCACCCGCAATGCGCAGCAGCCACGGCAATGCTCAAGGATACTATGGGCAACATCCGGCGCATCAACAATCCGGTGTAGGCGCCTTCCTACGCGATTCTCGAGTCACAGCTGATAAGCCACCGTCAGCAGCAAGCCTTCGCCTATATCCCGCCACAGTCCAGGCGGGCGCGCATGAAACGGCTGTGATTCGGGAATCAAGGCTTGAATCCAGTCGGCCAGCCAGTTGACTTCTTTTGCGCCATAAAACACGACGGCCGATTCATAATTCAGCAATAAGCTCCGCGAGTCCAGATTGACCGAACCGCTTAAGGCGAGCGAGGTATCGAAAACGATTCCCTTCGCATGAATCATGTACGGCAGCAAGTGAACGCAAACGCCGGCATCGCTGAGCGCGCGCAGCGAGCGGTTGCGGGCAAAATCAGCCAAAATATGATTTGAATTGGCGGGGATGCACAGGTCGATCTTCACACCTCGTCGCGCAGCCAAGCGAATCGCCGTCTCCAGGCCGGCATCTGGCACGAAGTACGGTGTAACCGCAAGCACGCGGTGCGAGGCTTGAAAGCAGGCGTCGATCAGCAAGGCGTGAACCGTGTCTTCGGTCTGGTCGGGTCCGCTGGGCAGAAACTGGGTGCGGCTCCCCGATACGCTTGAATCGGCGGCGGGGGTCGGGCGCGCCGCCGGCTTNNTGGCGGCGGAACACGCCGCCGCGCCCTCTAGATCAAAGGATAAATCGCGCCAGGGCGGCACACCCTTGCGCCCGATGAAATACTCCGCCGCGAGATTGCGCCCGCCCGCCCAGAGCCGCGTGCTGTCCGCGATGACCAACTTGCGGTGATCGCGCAAATTGCGCGGGCCTTGGGTCTTGCGCGCGAACAGCGGACTGAAAGTCGCAGTCTCGACACCACCGGACCGCAAGCGGTGGAAGCATGATCTCGGCATCTGCATCTCGCCGACGCCATCGATCAATAGCCGAACCCGCACGCCGCGCTGCGCGCTGTCGATCATGTGATCCGTTGCTTCCCGCCCAAATGCATCGTTGCCCAAGATATAGGTGCAGATGTCCAGCCGTCTTGCCGCGCTCGCCATGGTCGCAAACAACGCGGCGCGCGACTGGACGGCATCTTGATGCATGCGAACCTGTGACGGTGCAGCGGCCGGCAAGCCGAAGCTTTCGATCAGGTCCTCGGCCCAGTGCCTGCCCTGCGACCGGACCCCGGACCAGGGGGAAATTTTGCGCTGCAATTTCCGGCGGCCGAACATCAGATACATGGGGAGCGCAAGGTAAGGAACCGCGATCATTCCGAGCACCCAAGCGATGGCAATCGAGGGTGGCCGACGTTCGCCCCCGACCCGGGTGGTCAGCACATAGGTAAGCACGCTGATCACGATCGCCAGCGAATGCACCGTGAGTCGAGGAAACCATGCGCTCATGGGCGATCCCTCATGCCGAGTCGCCGCAGCACCGCCGGCAACAGATCCGAAAGATCCTCGGCCAACAGTCCCGGGCCAAAATCGCTCGCTGCCGCGCCATGCAGCCACACGCCGGCGGCGGCGGCGAGGAAGGCATCCATGCCCTGGGCGAGCAGGCCCAAAATCATTCCGCCCAAGACATCACCCGAGCCCGCAGTCGCCAAGCTGGCAGGAGCATTGGAGTTGATGATGCTTCGGCCGTCCGGCGCCGCAATCACGGTATCGGCGCCCTTCAGGACGATCACGGCGCCGCTTGAGCGCGCGGCCGCCCGGGCGCGCGTCAGTTTATCGCCGCCGAAGTCGAACACTCGCGCAAATTCACCGTCATGCGGAGTCATGACACAGGGACCGCGGATGGCGCGCGCGAGCGCCGCGGAGTCCGACGCGAAGACACTGATCGCGTCCGCATCCAGCAGCACGGGGCGGCCGGTGGCCAGCATCGCAAGGGCCCGCTCGCGGGTCCCCTCGTCGATGCCGGCGCCGGGGCCGATCAACAAAGCCGTGTAGCGCGGATCCGCCAGCAGGCGCGCTAGATCGCCGGCCTGCCTCAGCGGCTGCACCATGATGCTGGTCAGCGTCGCGGCGTACAAGGCAAATGCGGCTTCGGGCACGGCGACGGTGGTGAGGCCGGCGCCGGCGCGCGCCGCCGCGCGGGCCGCCAAGCGCGCCGCGCCGGTCATCGGGTAGCCGCCGATGAGCAGCGCGTGGCCGCGGCTGTACTTGTTTTCCTGGGCTTTGGGGCGAGGCAGCGCGGCGCGCCACAACTCCGGATCATTCTCGCAGGTATCGACGGCGATCGATTCGAGCACCGCGGCGGAAGTGCCGATGTCTGCGACGACGATTTCGCCGCACAAATCGCGACCCGGGAGCAATACGTGACCCGGCTTCTTGCGGACAAAGGTTACCGTACAGCGGGCCGCGACCGTGCGCAGAGATTCGCCGGTGTCGCCCATGACCCCGCTGGGAATGTCGATGGCGATCAACGGCAATCCGCGCCGCGCAACGGCCGCCAGAGTTTCGACGACGTCGGCGCCGAGATTGCGGCTGAAGCCGGAGCCGAATACTGCATCCACGATGAGCTCGGCGCCCTGGATGACGGCCGGCGTCAGGGTCTCCACAGGACCATTCCAGCGCGCCGCATGATGCCGGGCGTCGCCCTTCAGCCGATCCAGCGTCCCGAGCAAAGCCAGTCGGACCGGCCAGCCGGCGCGAGCCAACTCGGCCGCGGCGACGAAGCCGTCNNTACCCGGACCACATAGGATGGCGACCGGGCGGACAGACCAGCGCCGCACGATCTCTCGAACTACCGCGCTCCCGGCGTTATGCATCAGCGCCACGCCCGGAGTGCCCGCGGCAATCGCTGAACGATCGACCTCGGCCATTTGCGCGACACTCAGCAGCGCGGTCTCAGGTGCGCCGGCGCTCCATCTCAAGCTGCCGCTCCTTCGATTGCGCCGACCTGGACAACGAGCTTGCCGAAATTGCGCCCCTCCATCAATCCTAGAAAGGCATCCGGAGCGTTTTCTAGGCCCCGCACGAGGTCTTCGCGATATTTGATCTGTCCGCTGCGAACCCACGCCTGCATTTGCTCGAGAAATTCCGGCATACGGCCGGCGTAGTCATCGAAAATAATGAAGCCGCGCATGGTAATTCGTTTGACCAACACGGTTCTCATGAGCGCGCGCAGCGAGCCTTGCGCATCGGATTGCGAACTTTCGTTGTATTGTGAAATGAGGCCGCACACGGGGATGCGAGCGTGGGTGTTCAGCAAGGGCACGACGGCTTGGAAAACCTTGCCGCCGACGTTTTCGTAGTAGACGTCGATGCCTTTGGGACAGGCCGCCGCGAGCAGCTCGTTGAGCGCCGGCGAACGGTGGTCGATGCACGCGTCAAAACCCAGCGCCTCCACCGCCCACGCGCATTTTTCGGCGCCGCCCGCGATGCCGACGGCCCGGCAACCCTTGAGCTTGGCGATTTGGCCGACGACCGAGCCGACTGCACCCGTGGCTGCGGCGACGACCACGGTTTCGCCCCGCTGCGGCTTACCGATATCCAGTAGGCCCATGTAGGCGGTAAATCCCGGCATGCCGAGAATTCCCAATGCATAGGACGGGTGCGCAGCTCCGGCAGGCAGTTTTATCAGACCTTTGCCGTCCGAAACCGCGTATTCCTGCCATCCGCTCATCGCCACCACCAGCTCGCCGGTTTGAAAATCCGGATTCTGCGACGTTTCTACACGGGAAACTGTTCCCCCCGGCATGACGCCGCCGACCGCCGCCGGCGCCGCGTAGGACGGAGCATCGCTCATGCGTCCGCGCATATACGGATCGAGCGACAGCCAAATCGTGCGTAGCAGCACTTCGCCCGGGCGCAAGTCCGGCAGCGGCGCGCTTTCCAAACGAAATGATTCGACCGTGGGCGCGCCCTTCGGCCGAGCCGCCAATACGATCCTGCGGTTGGTGAATGCGATGCTCGTCATCCGATCCGGCCAACCACGGTGCCGACAGCTGCGGTGACGCCCATCGCCAAGGCGCTCCAAAACGTGACGCGCAACGCTCCTGCGACCACCGGCGCGCCGCCGATCTTGGCGGACAGGCCGCCGAGGCACACCAGACACAGCAGGGATGCAATGACGGTGGAAATGATCAGATATCTTTGCGAAGCCAGCACGACAACCAGCAAGGGAATGACGGCGCCGCTCGCGAAGCTTCCCGCGGACACCAACGCCGCCTGCAACGGACGCGCGCTCGAGGTGGCGGAAAGCCCGAGCTCGTCGCGGGCGTGCGCGCCCAACGCATCATGCGCCATCAGCTGTTCGGCGACTTGTTTGGCAAGTCCCCTGGCCAGTCCGCGGCGCACATAGATTTCCGACAATTCGCGGTGCTCTCCCGCGAAGTCGACCGCCAGCTCGGCGCGCTCTTGCGCCAGCGCCGCGGTTTCCGTATCCGCTTGTGAGTGCACCGAGACGTATTCTCCGGTCGCCATGGACATCGCCCCTGCGACCAGCGCCGCAATGGCGCTCAACACAATATCGGCATGCGAGGCACGCGCGGCGGCGACGCCCAATATCAGGCTCGAGGTCGACACGATTCCATCGTTTGCCCCCAACACGCCGGCGCGCAGCCATCCGATGCCCGCCAAGGTGTGCTGCTCATGACTGCGTGGACGCATCGAATTGTGTCCTGTATAAATTTACAGATGGGTTATCGGTACGCACCGCACCGTGGCCAATCCAATGGTAGCTAGCCGGACGGATCGAGGGTAGTCTCGCATTGAAAAATAATGCGCGCCCGCGGCGCCGTTGACTCGCGTTCTCACGCATCCACAATCTAGGGAAGCCCGCTGTGTACAGTTCGCTGTCGTGGATAGAGTGGCTGGAGCGACTTGATCGTGTGCTCGCCGGCGCGCGTCAAGATATTCGTGCGCTGTCGCGATCGAGCAGCCCGCGCGCCTTGGCTGCGGTAGAGGGATCCGCTCGCCAGCTTTCCTCGCTGACGAATATTCTGCGGTTGTTGGATCGCAACGTCTTAGCGTCGGCACCCGGCGTTGGAGCGGCGAATCCTGCCGATAATTTGCAACGAGCGCTGGATACGACGGTATTGCGTCTCGGCTCCCTGGCGGACGTCCAAGCGGCGAGTTCGCCTTTGGCACGCGATCGCGCGCTTGCCGCAATCGACTCGGCGCTGCGCGACAGCTGCTATGAGGCGGCGAATTTGCTGGGCCCGCGCCGCCGCCGAGCATAGCATCCGCTGAACCTAGCGTCCGCCGAGCTATGCTTTGCCGGTTTTTGGACCGAGAAAGTACCAAAGGACGAATCCCAGGACCGGCAGCAGGATCACCACCACGGTCCAGAGAACTTTCTTGCCGGTGTCCGCGCCGCTTTGAAAAATATTGACGATCGCCCACACATCGGCAATCAATACTATAAGACCGCCTATACCTTGATACTGCATTTCCCTTCCTTTTTATGCGGCCAGCAACCGCTTTGCAGCCACCCAGACACAAACCGTCGCGCCATTAGGTTCGAGCATCATGCGCTCGATTTTGAAATTCGGGCAAAAATTCTGGCGGTTGCGCTCCAACGCTTACAGGATCAAGAGCAGGCCGGCGACAGCGCTCAGTCCCAACACCAATTGCTCGAACAAAGATTGATTGATTCGGGTCAATAGCCAACGGCCCGTGATCGCGCCTAGCAGCACGGCCGGCGCCAGCAGAAGATTGAACTCGAAGCTCTGGGTCGTTATCAACCCGAGATTGACCATGAACGGAACCTTGAAGAGATTGAGCACCAAGAAAAACACCGCTATCGTGCCCACGTACTCCATTTTCGGCAACCGCATCGCCACGAAATAAATCGCTAACAGAGGTCCGGCGGCGTTTGCGACCAGCGTAATGAAGCCGGCGACAATGCCGATGGACGCCGCCAAGCTCCAATGCGCGGCCGCCGCGCGATCTTGTGCTTTCGCGGCTCCGTACTTCCACCAATAACTGAGAGCGGCAAGCGAGATGATGATCCCTCCTATCAGGTACCTTGCGCTGCGATCGGAAATATGACCGAGCGCGAAATAGCCGAGCACGACTCCAACGGCCGTCCAGGGAAAGAGTTTGCGCAGATACCGCCATTGCGCGTGCCGGCGGTAGGCAAGCACTGCGATACAATCGCCAAAAAGCAGCAGGGGCAATACCAACCCGCTTGCCTGCTTGCTGCTGGGAAATACGTGCACAAAGAGGGCAACGAAAAGCGCACTCACTCCAGCGATGCCGGTTTTTGAGACCCCTACCATAAAGGCGCCGAGCACGCCGATCACCCACTGCAGGGGTTCCACGTTCATTCGGGCAAGCTAACATGCAGGCAGAAATATGCCGAATCTATACATGGATACCGCGGAGCCTGCCGCAACCACTCCACCGCTCGACGGGGAAGTCCGCGCCGATGTCGCGGTCGTAGGAGGCGGCGTTACTGGGCTGTCGACGACGCTGCATCTCGCGGAGCAGGGAATCAAGGTAGTGCTGTTGGAGGCTGAGGAGCCGGGTTGGGGTGCGTCCGGGCGCAACGGCGGCCAAGTCAATTCCGGCCTGAAACCTGATCCGGACATTGTGGAGCGCGACTTCGGGGCCGATTTAGGTTCTCGTATGAATGCGTTTTCAGGCGCCGCGCCGACGTTCGTATTCGATCTGATCGAACGTCACGCCATTCGTTGCGAGGCCCGCAGGAACGGTACCTTGCGAGCGGCCATTCGGCCGCGTCACGCGGCAAAAGTGCGATCGACCGCGGAGCAACTGATGCGCCGCGGCGCGCCGGTTGAACTTCTGGACGCGGCGGCAGTGACCCGCGCGACCGGCACGGAACGGTATACGGCCGCGATGCTCGACCGGCGCGGCGGCGACTTGAATCCCCTGAGTTTCGCGCGGGGGCTGACGCGCGCTGCGCTGTCCGCCGGTGCGGCCGTGCACGGTAATTCGCGCGTGCGCGATCTTAAGCAACTGGGAAGCGCCTGGCGGTTGCGCACCGCCGCCGGCAGCGTGACCGCCGAGCAAGTCGTGCTGGCCACCAACGGCTATACGGACGATTTATGGCCAGGCCTGCGGCGCTCAGTGGTCCCGGTTTTCGGGGCGATAGCGGCGACAGCGAGTCTTTCCGATGCGGTCGCGCGCCAGGTGATGCCCAGCCGCTGCGTGCTGTACGAGAGCGGCACCGTGACGGTGTACTACCGTGTCGATGCTGGCGATCGTCTTTTGATCGGGGGCCGGGGTCCCATGCGCGAGATCTGCGCAACGTCGGCAATACCGCACTTGCTGGCATACGCTTGCACGCTATGGCCGGCCGTGGCGCAATCGCGTTGGACTCATGCCTGGGGCGGCCGGCTGGCGATGACCAGCGACCACTATCCGCACATTCATGAGCCGGCCGCCGGTGTGCTGATGTGCGTGGGCTATAACGGGCGCGGCGTCGCTTTGGGCACCGCCATGGGCGCGCAGCTTGCCAACCGGATCATCGATAGATCGGCCCGCTTCGACATGCCGATCACGAACATGAGCACGATACGCTTACACGCGCTTTGGCCGCTGGCGGTACGGGCGGCGATCGCGCGCGGGCGGCTCAGCGACTTCCTGGGGATTTAAAGAACCGGCCCTGGCTGCTAATTGTCCGTGTAGTAATGCCGCAGCTGGTGCATGTCGATAATGACGTCGTAATGCTGGCCGGACGGTAATTTGGGACCGGTCGAAAAATCGTACCGCGCATCGAGATTCTGCGCCTCGGGGTGTAAATCATGCATGGCCCGCTTGAACATTTCCTTCGGCACCCAATCTGAGTTCGACGACAGCGAACCGAATTCATCGTGGTAGATCGTGGCGGTGGAAATATCGGCGGGNNGCGGGTGCGGATTCGATGGCGAAAATGCGCGGGCGCGAGCGATCCAAACGCACATGCTTGGCGCCCTGAACGATCAGTTGCCACTCGGTGCCCTGCGGCACGGCGATCAGCGCATACACATGATGCTGGGCGATCAAAAACGCGATCGATATTGCCGCAGCGGCCAGCACTTTGCGGTCGCTTGCTCCCCAGTTCTGCGTCAGCGCTCGCACCGATGCCACCAAGAAACACAAAAGCACGGCGCTCATCGCCAGAATCGTGCGGTAAGTGGCATAGCGTTCAGAGGCAATCATGCTTACCGCAAAAGCAAATACCGGTAGGCCCAGGAGTCCCGCCAACCATACAAGGCCTCGCGAGCGCCCGTAGCGGCGCCACTCCATGCGGGCACCCGCCAGCAAGATCAGGCCAGCAATGCCTGCGCAGCCAAGGTATAGGGTATGGTCTGAATGATGATCGTCATTCAAGACCAACAGACCAAGCGCATTCGGCAAAGACTCTTGCAGAAACCAGGCGATCTTCCCGCCCCAATGATGCTCGAAGGCGATTCGCCCCGATTTGACGAATACTCCCGAGGCGTAGAGCACTGTCATCGCGCAATAGGCTATGCCGAGCGACGCGACGACAAATCCGACGTGAATTGCCATCCAGCGCGCGGATTGCGGCAAGCTGCGTTGTCGCTGCGCGATCAGGGCTCCCGCCAGGGGTACGACGTAAAACAAAGCGCTGGGCTGGTAAATCAGGGCGCTGACGATCATCAATCCCAGCGCCACGCACCATTGGCTGAACGCGCGGCCGGTGCCCGCGCTCAACCCGACGGCCAACGCGCCCTCGACGGTGAAGAATGCACCGATCGCCAGCAATGCCGTTACCGCGTAGGGCCAGCCGACGGCCCATCCCGCGATCACTTGGGCGGACGGGACCAATGAAACCAGCAGGGCGAAGCACAGGCTGCTGTTGAATGACCATCCGACGGCTCGCAAGCCTCGAAACATGACCAGCGAGATCGTGCCCAACAGGAGCGACGCGAACAAACGCATCCACTGCAGATTCTGCACCGAACTCGTTTGTCCGTAAGTTGCCTGCAGCAGCCAGCCATAAATCGGCCGCGCGTGCGACGCGCAGAACTGCAACACCTTGCCAGGTTCCTCGTGCGCCTCACGCAAATTCGAGTAATCGTCCCGCAGGCCGTAGTCGTGGAAAGTTGCGGGCCAATAAGCGATTAGCGGCACCAGGAATAGGATGGCCGTCAATATCCAAGACTGCACTCCCTGTGCGCTGCGCCGCTCAACGGCGATGCGCGGACCCGCAATCGAAACGGGTATTGCCTGTTCCGCGACGGCGATTGCCGGCTCTGTCAGCACCGTTTCCTGTACCGCCATATACTTAAAAGCCTGTTTCCATAATGCTGCACCGCACTACCACTACGCGTAATTCCGGCTTCAATCTTGCCGACAGCAGGAAATTGTTAAATCTGAGTTGGAGATTGAATTCCGGGCGAGGAACAATTCTAGCTTCAGCCGCAGCCCAAAAGCCGTACGGGAGTCGGACAAAGTACGTTAAATATCTGTTAGCTAAGCGAGTGATCGCGTCCGCCGTCCAACTTCGGCAAGCTTCTACCGGCGTACAATTTGACCATGTGCGGACGTTATGTCAGCCCCGAGGAAGCATCGATCGAGCGAGAATTCAATCTCGTGCGCAGCGAATGGCGGTTCCCGGCAAACTTCAATGTGGCTCCCTCTCAGGCGGTGCCGATCATCCGCGCCGTCAACGGCAGCCCGCAGAGCGTGTTGTCGCGCTGGGGGCTGGTGCCATTTTTTGCCAAAGGCAACCCAGGAAAATACGCGACCTTCAACGCTCGAGTAGAGACTCTCGCGAGCAGCGCAAGCTATCGCGGTCCCTGGAAAAACGGGCAACGCTGCATCGTGCCGGCGCTCGGCTTCTACGAATGGCATGTGAATCCGGACGGCAGCAAGCAGCCGTTTTTTATCCATGTGGAGGACCAAAGTGTGTTCGGATTTGCCGGACTCTGGGAGCGATCGAGAGCGGATGAGACTACGGTCGTGGAGTCTTGCACCATCATCACGATGCCGGCCAACGCGCTGATGGCGCAAATCCACAATACCAAGGCGCGGATGCCTGCGATTCTGGCGCGGGACAAGCGCACACAATGGCTGTCAGGCAGCGCCGAGGCAGCCGCCGCGGCGCTTGCGGCGTACCCAAGTGAGCGCATGGTCGGATACGCGGTGAGCACCCGGGTCAACTCGCCGCGTAATAACGACGAAAAACTGCTTGATCCGCTGCCCGCGAACGTTGATTGAGCCAATGAGCCGTTTCATGATGCGCGTCCCATCGCCCGGCTCATCGTTCGCGATAGCCTCGCCGTCGAGATATGCGCAATTTTATGGCATTAAAACCGGCATTTTTGTTCGCGGCACTCATCAGCGTGTCGGCGGCCGGCGCGCACACCCAGATTTACTCTTTCGTGGACGCGGACGGCGTCAAGCATTTCACCGACACGCCGGACAATAGTCGGTACAAATTGTTGGTCTTCTCGCCGCAGGACATGACCGCGAGCGGCGAACACTACGATTCGATGCTGCTGGCTCGAGCGACACGCTACGATTCGATCATCGAGAGGGCCGCCGTCTCCGCGGCCGTGGAGCCGGATCTGCTGCGAGCCGTGATCGTGGTCGAGTCGGGGTTCAACTCGCGTGCGGTCTCCAAGCGCGGCGCAGTGGGGCTGATGCAGCTAATGCCCGCGACAGCGACGCGTTACGGCGTCTCGAACCGCTATGACCCCGCGCAGAACGTGCATGCCGGCGCGCGCTATCTGAAATTTCTGATCGACCGCTTTGGTCAAGACGTGCGGCTGGCGCTGGCGGCGTATAACGCAGGCGAAGACGCGGTCGACCGAAACGGCGGTCAAATACCGCCGTTTACGGAGACCCAGGCCTATGTGCCGCGGGTGCTGAAAATCTACAGAATGCTCATCGAGCAGACCCGCAAGTCCTAGCTCTGAAGCCCGCCTCCTTAGAGTAAGACGGGAACCGCGCTTGGCATTAGTGAGCTTCTCCGCAGGATGGTACTGAGCGCATACAGAGCGGGCAAGTCATATTTTAGAACTGCGCGTGCAGGCGGATGGCGAAGATCGACACCGGGCCCCGGTCGCGATTGTAGGCGGGATGCTCGACCCACTGGTAGTCCAGCGCCAGGTGCGCGTACTTGAGCACGGCCAGCGAATAATAGGTCTCGACAATCTGCTCAGGACCCGGATGCGGTAGCTCACCGTCGCCCACCAGAATACCGAGTCCGCCGGCGTTCAAGTACTGTTCGCGTGCAGCGGAGATACCGTTGACGATGCCGGCGAGGCCCATCGTGTCATCGGAACGGCGCCAACGGGCACCCTGCAACGACAGTCCCGCCGCAACGGTGCGGTCAATATCCGTGAACTCATAGGTCTCGACGTTGCCGGCGGCCTTGCCGACGCGTGCAAACACTCCCAAATCGGGAGCAAGCTGCTGCTCCAGGCTGATATCGGCGCCGAGGCGGCCACGGTATCTACGCACCGCAGCTATATCCACCGGCATACCCGCATTCTGAGCGACTTGCACGGCTTGATCGAGCAGGCCCATACGGCCGCGGCTGTCGAAGACAGTGAGGAGCAGACGGCCCGAGTGCCCGGCGATCTCGTGGCGGTGTTCTACTTCCGAGTCGATTTGAAACTCGTGAAGTCCTGGATCGAGATGCGTGCTGTTCGGAATATCGGACAGGTCGAACACGCCGGCGCGCAGTGTCCATGCGCCCTGATACCACTCGGCTGCCGCGCCCGCAGTGTAGCCCCAAGCGTCCGCTGCGTAATCAAAGGTGCCCGCGTCGATCGCAGCCCAGTTGAAAAAATCACCGCGCGAATCATGCGCATATTGATTCGTGTCGAAGATATCGCCGACACTGAACTTGCCGACGGTAATGACCACGCGATTCTCGCTGCGAGAGCCGCCGAGTTCGTTGGCGGCAGCATCGACCTGCTGCTGCACGCCTGCTAGGTCCACGGTCTGACGCACGAACAAGCGGGGCAGCCTTAGGTAGGGCTGATTCTTGCCGACCTTGTAGGCCTCGCCGCTCGGAAATCCCGCGACGCCCAAGGTATCGTCGAGACCAAAGCCCTGGTCGATTTCCGGCTCGATCCACGCCTGCGCGCCGGACCAGAGGTGCGCGCCCAAGTACAGGCTGGCATCCGTGGTCTCCGCCCCGGCATTGGACGAGAGGCTGTTGGGTCCGTGGTAGGGCGCGCTGAAGCCCCCCGTCTCCTGTTCCACGTAGGTGAACTGTCCGTGCACCGCGAACTGCTCGCCGTCGTCCGTCGCGGCAAGCGCCTGAGCGGCGGCCGCGCCGGCCGCCAGCGCAAGCGCCAGCGCGATCAAGCGCCGGCCGCCCACGGGCGAGCGCCGCCGAATCGTGCAGCCGAGCAGTTTCAATTCACGTCCCATGGTGGCGCGGAAGGTATAGTATACCCCCCTATATATGCAAGGATTTTCATTGCAGACGGATCAACCGGCCGCAGCCGGCGCGGGCGCGCTGCCTGAGCGTGCAACAGAGCTGTGACAACGCCGTTACGCGGTACCAGAGAGGGTAGGGCGGCTACGGCTTTCCAGGCGCGTTCTGCGGTATGCTGCGGCGCAAGTGTACCTATCTAAACGCGCCAGCCGTTCATTGATGCTGTGTGTGGGCGCCGCGCTGCAGCTCGGCGGCTGTTCGCCGAAGGCCACGCCGGTGCCGCTCCAGCCGCAGGCGCAGTTCCGGCTCACCGCTACCGTTCAGGATCTCATGGATGGGGAGATCGATCCGTCCGCGGATGCCCTTTGGGATTCCGTGGCCTACATTGCGACGCAAGCCGGGGTCGAAGACCGCAAACCGCGTACGGATGCGCAGTGGAAGGCCGTTCGCGCCAGCGCGGTCACACTGATCGAGGCCGCCAATCTGCTGAGCATGGCGGGCCGACGCGTTGCCAATGCCGATTCGTCTGTGGGGCTCGGCGAGCTGCCCCCGGCGCAAATCCAACGGCGCATCGAAGCCAGTCACGATAGCTTCGTACAGTTTGCACGTACGCTACAGGATGCCGGCTTGAAAGCGCTGAGTGCGATTGATGCGAAGAATCCGCAAGGTCTGATGGATGCCGGCGGCGCGATCGACGAGGCATGCGAGGCGTGCCACGTGACATACTGGTACCCCAACCAGAATCGTCCCGGAAACTGAGCACGCCATTGCACTCGCTCGATATGTTTTGCACCTGGCTGGCAGCCACACCGCTGAGCCAGACGATTCAAAGCGTCGAATGGCTCATTCCGGCCGTGCAGACGGTGCACATTCTCGCCGTAGCGATGGTCATGACATCCGTGCTCATGATCGATTTGCGGCTGATCGGCGTCGGCGCTCGAGACCAGACGATTGCTGCGGTTGCAAAGCGGTTTCTGCCGTTTATTTGGTGGACGCTGCCCGTGCTGCTCGCGACCGGCGCGACGCTGATCATTGCAGAGCCTGCGCGCGCGCTCGAGAACCCCGTATTTTACCTGAAGATGGGCCTGCTTCTGGCAGCGGTGACCATCACGCTTGCTTGCCAGATTCCTCTTGCAAGGAACGCTTCATTCTGGGAACTCTCGGCCGGCAGGAAGCGGGCCGCCAGGCTCATCGCGTCAATTTCACTGCCGCTGTGGGTCGCGATCATATTCGCGGGGCGCTGGATCGCCTACATTCAGAGAACCTGAAATGCTAGAGACATTCTTACAGTCGCTGCAGGACACCGAAATTGCGACGGCCATTCGCGAGGGCGAGAGCCTTTTCCCGTGGATCGAATGCGTGCACGTGCTCGCGCTGACGATCGTGATAGGGTCGATTGCCATCGTGGACTTGCGGCTCATCGGCTTGACGTCACGCGATCGCAGTGTTGTTCAGACGACGGCAAGCGCGCTGCCCGTCACGTGGTGCGCGTTCGTCGTCGCTGCGATCAGCGGCGGACTACTGTTCTCCTCGAACGCAACCGCTTATGGGCACAATTTCTTTTTCCTGGCGAAGCTGTCACTGATTGCGGTGGCGGGCCTCAACATGGGCGCTTATCATCTGTTTGTGGGCCGCGGAGCCGATGCTTGGCGCACGCCGGCGCTGACTCCGCTGCGGGCCAGGATCGTCGGCGCGGTGTCGCTGTGCCTGTGGATCACGATCGCGGCGTTCGGCCGGTGGATCGGCTTCACCATCAATGCGCCGACATGAGAGGGCTACCCAATGCGTCACCGTGATCGTGGATTCCCGTTCATCGCGTTTGCGGCCGCTATTGCCGCCGCCATACCCGTCGCGGTGCCGGCCCTCGGTGCCGAAGACGCGGTCATCAACTCTCCTCCGCAAGCGAAGGATTGGGCCAACCTTGCGAAACTGCCCGACTGGAGCGGCGTCTGGACGCCGAACATGTCCGATCAAGATGCGCGTATCAAGAGCGACCCTGTTCCCTGGAAGCCGCAGGCCGCAGCGCAGATCGCCCGGCTCGTTGCGGCTGAGAACGCAGGCGATCCTAAGGGGCTGTTCGTCAACTGCCTGCCCGAATCCATGCCGAGCTGGATGCTGATCACGCACAACGCCTTGGAGTTTCTGTATTCGCCGGGCCGTGTGACGATACTCGGCGAGTCGGATGGAAATCGCCTGCGGCGTATCTATACGGACGGGCGTCCACATCCGCCCGACCCGGACCCGACTTTCCACGGTCACTCTATCGGCCGCTGGGAGGGGGGCACCCTGATGGTCGACACCATCGGGATTCTTCCCGAGACCTACATCGCTGTCAGCGAAGCGGTCGGACTACCGAATAACGGCGACCTCCACATCATCGAGCACATTCATCTGGTGGCGCCGGATACTCTGCGTGATGACCTCGAGATCATTGCGCCGCATGTCCTGACCAGACCCTGGAAAACAGCGCGCTACTATTTCCGTCAGCGAGCCCGCAAATACGACATCGTTGAAGGTGTGTGCATGCAGGGCAGTTTTTCGGAGAGCGTGGACGCGAGCGGCAATGCCGTCTTCGTGCCCGCGCCGCAAACGGAGGGCGGCAACCTACTGCCTCCCGAAAAGTGATCCTAGAGGAATAATATGAAAGTTAAGTCGTTGAAGATTACCGTGATGACCGGCATCGCCGTATGGGCCGCCGCGCTTACCGTGGCCCTACCCGCCCTGGCGCATCACTCTTTTGCGATGTTCGACTTTTCGAACACGATGACTTTCAAGGGGATGGTCACGGAATTTCGCTGGACCAATCCCCATGTAATTCTCTTGGTCTCGGCGGCGCCGAAGGCGGGTGCGGCGGAGGAAGTCTGGTCAATGGAGCTTACGAGTCCAGGCAATTTGACGCGTATGGGCTGGTCGCGACGCTCGTTCAAACCGGGAGATCGCATCGAGCTCGAATTCAACCCGCTGCGCGACGGCAAGCACGGGGGCGCCTTCAAGCAAGCGAAGCTGCTCGACACGGGTCAGGTGCTTTCCTCGAACTTGCGGGAAGCCGAGAAGCCCGGCTTGAAATAGCTCTCGCAATATTTGTTTGCCCGCTATTTTTTTAAGTAAGCGTGGACGATCTCGACGAGTTCCTCGGCGGCCAAGACCTGCGGGTCATCCCGGCCGGCGCGCGGGTCGACCATGTGCTCACGGATATGATCCTCGATCACCTCGGCGATGAAGCCGTCCAAGGCGCCGCGACACGAGGTCGCTTGCTGCAGAACCCCCGCGCATTCGTGGTCAGCCTCAACGGATCGTTCGATGGCATCGATCTGTCCGCGAAGCCTCTTGAGCCGATTCAGCAGCTTGCTCTTTTCGTTTGCCACATGACCCATCGGTCAAAGTCCTCGTGATACCTACCGGGGTATCCTATCTTACCGCGGGAGAGGATCAGCGCCAAAGAGCGCGGCCCAAGAAAAGCACCCCAAGGACCAAAAATAGGGCTGCCGCAACGTAACGGATGGCTTGCAGCGGCAGACGATCGGCGAATGCTTTGCCGAGAATGACCACCGGCACATTTGCCAACAGCATTCCGGTCGTTGTTCCAGCGACAACCGCCAATAGATTCGGGTATGCGGCGGCGAGCGCGAGGGTCGCGATTTGCGTCTTGTCGCCGATTTCCGCGATGAAAAAGCTGGTGAGCGTTGCCAGGAAAGCGCCCCTCGCGCCGGCGGCCGAGGTGCTTTCGTCCAGTTTGTCCGGTTTCAAAGTCCAAAGCGCCATGGCGATCATGCTGGCGCCCACGATCACCTCCAGAACGCGGGGTTTCAGCAGGCTGCCAAACCAAATGCCGACGATGGCCGCCGCCGCGTGATTGGCAAGCGTGGCGCATAGAATGCCTGCGATGATGGGCAGCGGCCGCCGATAGCGCGCCGCAAGCACCAGAGCCAGCAGCTGAGTGCGATCGCCTATCTCGGCCACTGCGACGGTGGTGATTGAAATCAGGAATGCTTCCACTGCGAGTGAGTCCCTAGCCCGCGGCTGTGTTGCAGGTAGTTCGCGAATTCTTGTTTGGTTTGTGCCGGGCCGATAATCAGTATTTCATGTGCGCCATTTGAGGATTCCTTCGCGAAAAATAACCGCTGGCCACGGCGCGGAAAAATTGATTGTAGCCGCTTGTGCACGGGATCCCCTGCGGAATTGCGCAAAAGTAGCGCCGATGTAGGTGTTTGTCCTGTTAAATTCAACGTAGTGCTGTGTCAGACTCGCATGATGCCCAATATCCTGACCATCAATGCTGGCTCATCCAGTATCCGTTTCGCCATATACGAGACAGCGCGGCCGCCGCTCAAGTTGCTGCAAGGGAAAATGGAGCGCATCGGACTCAGCGACGCGAATCTGGTGCTTAACGCGCGGGGCGCACCGTCGCCGATTCGTCTAAATGTCGAAGCAGGGGACCATCGGACGGCCGCGTGTTTCCTGATGGACTGGCTGGACGGGCAATCGCTGTCCCGCACGGTGATGGCCGCGGGCCATCGCATCGTGCACGGCATGCTGCATACTCAGCCCGAGCGCGTGACTGCGGAGCTGTTGGCAGAGTTGCGGCGTATCACACCTTACGACCCGGAGCATCTGCCGCGCGAGATCGAACTCATCGACGCGTTGGCGCAGCGTTATCCACAACTGCCGCAAGTGGCCTGCTTCGATACGGCGTTTCACCGCAGCATGCCGCGCGCCGCGACGCTGTTGCCGATCCCGCGACGCTACGAGGCGAGGGGGGTGCAACGCTACGGCTTCCACGGCCTGTCCTATGCCTATCTGATCGAGGAGCTGGCGCGCCTCGGCGATCCGGCCGCAGTCCATGGCCGCGTGATCCTCGCGCATCTTGGCAACGGTGCGAGTGTTGCCGCCGTGCGCGACGGCAAATCGATCGATACCAGCATGGGATTTACGCCGGCATCTGGATTGGTGATGAGCACCCGATCCGGTGATTTAGATCCGGGGCTCATGAGTTATCTGGAGCAGACCGACGGCATGGACGCTGCGCGATTCCAAACCATGATCAATCACGAATCCGGGCTGCTTGGGGTGTCGGAAAGCAGCTCCGACGTGCGCGATTTGCTCGCACTAGAGCGCGACGACGAACGCGCCGCCGAAGCGGTGGCGCTGTTCTGCTATCAAGCAAAAAAGTGGATCGGCTCATTCGCTGCCGCGCTAGGGGGATTGGACACGCTGGTCTTTGCAGGCGGCATCGGCGAGAACTCTGCAACCATACGTGAGCGCATTTGCGAGGGGCTGCAGTTTCTCGGCATTGAATTGGACGCGGCGCTTAATATGGGAAATGCCGCGGTGATTTCCACCGACGCGGCACGGGTTGCAGTCCGAGTGATCCGCACGGACGAGGAATCGGTGATTGCGGTTTTGACGTCCCACCTGCTCGGCCTGGATGCGAAACAGGAAACTGCAAATGCAACAACACATTGACCCGCGGACTCCGGGTGCGGAACTGCTGCAGAATATCGACGCCTATTGGCGGGCCGCGAACTATTTGTCGGTCGGGCAGATTTATCTTTGCGACAATCCGCTGCTGAAGGAGCCATTGGCGCCCGCCCACGTCAAGCGCATGTTGCTGGGACATTGGGGTACGACACCCGGCCAGAACTTCATTTACGTGCATCTGAACCGGGTCATCAAGAA
>PKXS01000034.1 GCA_003132425.1 Gammaproteobacteria bacterium
GCGGCCTACCTGGACCTCGGCGGGCCACCTGCAAGCGGTCCTGTTTGGCCTTGCATCGGGTGGGGTTTGCCCAGCCGCCGCGTCACCGCGACGCTGGTGCGCTCTTACCGCACCATTTCACCCTTGCCGGCACCGCTTTCGCAGCACTTAGGCGGTATCTTTCTGTTGCACTTTCCGTGGGCTCGCGCCCCCCAGGCGTTACCTGGCACCGTGCCCTATGGAGCCCGGACTTTCCTCCATGCGCTTACGCGCACAGCGACTGCCTGGCCGACTCGCAAGCTGCACCATACGCAGGTATGGGGATTATTGCGAGGCCGATGAGAACGCTGTAGCAGGGGCAACTACGGATCTCCCTTCAATGCGAGTGCTCGCTTGTAAGCCTCGTTATCGCGAACATCGGCAATCCGCGCCGCCAGGCGCGCCGCCTGCTTCAGCGGCAGCTCCTCGAGCAGCGGCCGAAGCGCGCGATCCAGCATTTGGCCGGCCTCGTCCGGCGCCGGCGGCGCCCCGGCGATGACCAGCACGATCTCGCCGCGGGCAAAATCGGCATCCCGTCCGGCGCGCGCGGCCAGCTCGGCGAGCGAGCCCCGATAGATTGTTTCATGCAGCTTGGTGATCTCGCGCGCGGCCGCGGCGCTACGCTCCCCGCCGATGGAGCTGACGCAGTCTTTGAGCATGTCCTCGATGCGATGAGGTGATTCATAGAACACCAGCGTGCGCGGCTCGTTGACCAGTGCCTGTAAACGCGCGCGACGCGCTGCGCCGCGCGCCGGCAGAAATCCTTCGAAGCAGAAGCGATCCGTCGGCAAGGCGGCTATCGACAGCGCGGCCACCGCGGCGCAGGGGCCGGGCAGCGCGATGATGACGATGCCGGCGGCGGCGGCGGCGCGCACCAGATCGAAGCCCGGATCGCTGATCGCGGGGGTACCGGCATCGCTCACCAGCGCGACCGTGAGGCCGCGCCGCAAGCGCAGGATAATATCGCCCGCACGCTGGTGTTCATTGTGCTCGTGCAAAGAGACCAGCGGCGTCTGAATGCCGAAATGCCGCAGAAGGGCGCCGGTATGCCGGGTGTCCTCCGCCGCAATCAGGTCCACGGACCGCAATGTGTCGCACGCTCGCACGCTCAGATCGCCGAGATTGCCGATCGGAGTCGCGACCACGTACAGCCGCCCGAGCGCCTCGTTTGTCACTATAATCCGCGCCTGTATTTGCTGTTCCAGGAGCGCAGGGTATGGCACCGATCTGTCGACGTCCACGGCTGGCGCTGTGCGCGGTGCTGGGGTTATTGCTGGTATCGGCCGCCTGCAGCCTGCTGAAGCAGCAGCAGACCCCCGCCAACAGGCAAGAGCGGGCGCTGCGCCTGGCGGGTGACGGCAAGCACGCCGATGCGGCGCGAGCCTACGGGGAACTGGCTACGCAGGGCTCGCCGGATCGCGATAACTACGAGCTTCTGAGCGCCGAGCAATGGGTTGCGGCAGGCGATATCGCCGCGGCCAAACAGGCGCTGGCCGCGGTGTCGCCCGAGGCGCGCATCAAGCTGCCAGCCTCGCGCGCGCTCGTTGCCGCGGAGATAGCCTTGGCGCAGAACGACGGGGCGCAAGCCATCCACGAGCTCGATTCGATCGCGGTGCCCGCGGCGGCCGATCTCGCGCAGAACTATTGGTGGATACGCGGCAAGAGCGCGTTTCTGATCGGGCGTCCCGTGGAAGGTACCCGCGCCTTCGTCGAGCGCGAACGCTGGTTGACGGATCCCGCGAAGCTGCGCGCCAGCCGGGAAGACTTGTTCGCCAGACTTCGCAGCGCCGCCGAGCACGGCATCTCGCTCAAGCCTCCGCCGAAGACCGACGCGATCGTCGCAGGCTGGCTGGACCTGGGGCCCGTCGCCGTCGAAATGCAGCGTAACCCCATGCACGCGGCCGCGGCATTGGCCAATTGGAGGAGGTTGTTCCCGCAGCATCCCGCCAATGACAGCGTACTGGCGCTGGCACAGAATCAAATTGCCGTCGCAACTCAGTTTCCGGATCAGATTGCGCTGTTGCTGCCCTTGTCGGGGCACGCCGAGTCCATCGGTGTGGCCGTGCGCGACGGCTTCATTGCAGCCTATCTTGAGCAGGACGCCGCGATGCGGCCGCATTTGAAAATCTACGATGTGGCTGCGGAGACCGTCGGCGCCGCCTATCAGCGAGCCATCCAGGAAGGCGCCGGCTTCATCGTCGGCCCGCTCACCAAGGAAGACGTCGCCGCGGTCGCGCCGCTGGACGCGGGCCGCACGCCGATGTTGGCGCTGAATTTTCTGAGCGAGTCGGTGAGCGCCGCCCGCAACTTCTACCAATTCGCGCTGTTTCCGGAGGACGAGGCGCGTATGGCGGCGCGGCGCGTGGCCGCGGACGGCCATCTTCGGGGCGTGGCCATCGTCCCCGAAGGCGAGTTCGGGAACCGCGTCGTTGCGGCGTTCGCCGACGAACTCTCCCACCTGGGAGGCGCATTGCTCGACAGCAGGCGCTTCGAGCCGGGGCAAGCCGATTTCACGGACGCCATCAGCGAGGTCATGCAAATTCACGCGGTGAAGGGCGAGCCCTCCACCCACCGCGCTGACGCCACCTTCATATTCATCGCCGGCACGGCTGCCGCCGCGCGATTGATCGTGCCGCAGCTGAAGTTTCACTATGCGGACGATGTTCCGGTTTATTCCACCTCCGACAGTTTCGAACCTGACCCCACCGCGAACAACGACCTTGACGGCATGTTTTTCCCCGACATGCCGTGGATGATTTCGGCGGACCCTGTGACCAGTCAGATTCGCGACAGCGTGCGAGCGGCGTGGCCGGCGCGCACGGCGCGGCGCGATCGCCTATACGCGTTCGGCTTCGACGCCTACCGGCTGGTGCCGGCGCTGCAGTCGCGATCTTTCAGCGAATCGGGCACGATTTCCGGCGTCACCGGAAAGCTTCGCCTCGATGAGCATAATCGCATTCGGCGCGAGCTGGATTGGGCGCAAATCAGGAACGGGGAGCCTGTCCCGCTTTAATAGCGCTCTACGTGTTGGCCGCCCCCATCGCTGCCGACTTCTTCAATAGCGCTTCCGCCATGCGGATGCTGGCGTAGTCGATCAGACGGCCGTCGAGCGATACGGCGCCCCGGCCCTCGCGCGCCGCCTGCGCCATGGCCTCCATGATACGTTCCGCCTTCTTCACTTCGGCGGCGGACGGCGTAAACACCTCGTTACACAATGCGACCTGCGACGGGTGGATCGCCCACTTGCCCTCGTAGCCAAGCACGGCGGCCCGGTTGGCGGCGGCGCGGAAGCCGTCGGGGTCGTTGAAGTCGCCGAACGGACCGTCGATGGGGCGCAGGCCGTAGGCGCGGCACGCGATCATCATGCGAGTCTGCGCCGCGTGCCAGGGATCGGTCCAGAAATATTCGCGCTTGCCGTCGGCGCTCTTGTCGGCGAGAACGCCGGAATCGCGGTTGACGCCGCCGATCACCGTCGTACGGGCTCGCGTCGAGGCGGCGTAGTCGGCCACGCCGAACGACATCGCTTCGAGCCGTTTGCTCGACTGTGCGATGGCTTCGACGTTGGCCATGCCAAGTGCCGTCTCGATAAGCACCTCGAAGCCGATCCGCTTCGCGCGATTCTTGGCAGCCTCGATCTGCGTCACCATCATGTCGACCGCGTACACGTCGGCAGCCACACCTGTCTTCGGAATCAGGATCATGTCCAGACGCGGACAGGCTTCGACGATATCGACCACGTCGCGATACATATAGTGCGTATCGAGGCCATTGATGCGCACCATCATGGTTTTCGCGCCCCAGTGGATTTCATTGAGGCCTTGGATGATGTTCTTGCGCGCCTGCTCCTTGTCGTCGGGCGCAACCGCGTCCTCGACGTCGAGGAAGACGATGTCGGCAGCGGATTTCGCGGCCTTCTCGAACAGAGAAGTGTTGGACCCGGGAACCGCAAGTTCGGAGCGGTGCAGCCGCGAAGTGGCCGGCTCGATGCTGGTGAAGCTCATGTGTGACCCTCCCGTCGAAACGCTTGGAAATCTAGAACGCTACCCCGTCGCACCGAGGCCGGCGGCGGCACAGTTGATCGACATAAGAAGCGCGGTACGCACTTCCTCGCTGCTCTCCGCCCGATGCGCGCGCAGCAGGTGCACCTGCTCGCGGCTGACCTGGTTGATGGTCTTCAGCCGGCGCGCGAGGCGCCGCCGGAATTGCGGGAAGCGCTCGGCGATGCCGGTGTCGCCGGAAATGCGCAGAATCATCTCGCAGGTCAGCCAGTATTCCTCTTCGACGCGCGAAAAGATCGCCTCGCGCACGGCCTCATCATCGATGAGCCCGGCGTACTCCTTTGCAATCGACAGATCGACTTGCAACAGGGTACGCTCGACGTCGTCGAGAATCAGCCTGAACAAGCGGGCGTCGCGGAACATGCGCCTCAGCAGCGCCAGGCCACGCTCCTTGCGCACGTCGAGAAACGCCTTGATGCCGCTGCCGACGCCGAACCAGCCCGACAGCATGTGACGGTTCTGCGTCCAGGCAAATACCCAGGGAATAGCCCGCAGGTCCGCGAGCGTTTTGGCCTGCGTGCGGCGCGCCGGACGCGAACCGATATTCAGCAGCGACAATTCCTCCAGAGGACTGGATTCCTGCAGATAGGCGAGCATGGTCGGCAATTCCATCAGCTTGCGGTAGGCGGACCAGGCGGTGCCGGAGAGTGCTTCCATTGCTTCATGAAATTCATGCACCGGAATCAGCGCGGCCTCGCGTTCGGAGTGCAGCACATGCTCGACCACGGAGGCGCTCAGAAGCTCGACCTGATACGCAGCGGTGCCGCGGTTAGCATATTTGAAGGACACGACCTCGCCTTGCTCGGTGACCCGAAATTGGCCGCGGATTGATCCCGCAGGCGAAGCGGCGATGGCGCGTCCGGCCGGCGCGCCGCCGCGGCTCACCGAGCCTCCCCGGCCGTGGAAGAACGCGATGGCTATGCCGTGTTCCGACCCTAGACGCGTCAGGGCGCTCTGTGCCTTCGCGAGTTCCCAGTGAGCGGTGAGGTAACCGCCGTCCTTGTTCGAATCGGAGTAGCCAAGCATCACCTCCTGAATCTTGCCTTGCACATGCAAGCTGCGCTGCACCAGCGGCACCGCCAGCAATTCTTTCAGGATGGCGGCGGCGCGTCGCAGGTCAGGGATGGTTTCGAGCAGCGGGACGATCGGCAAAGTGCAGCGCTCGACCGCGGCCGCATCGGCGAACAGGCCGCCCTCCTTCGCCATGAGGTACACGCCCAAGACGTCCGCGGCACTGCGCGTCATGCTTAAAATCAGCGCGCCGAAGGCATCGCGGTCGATCTGTTCGCGCAGCTGCGCGATCGTACGGAAGGTCGCCAGAGTTTCCGCCGCCTCCGGCGGCAGACCTTCGTAGATGCAGGGCCCGCTGCGCGCCGTACCCAGTTCGGACAGCAACCACTGTTTCCATTGCGCCGAGTCGGCGCTGGGTGGTTCGGCGCCCTGCCTGACGCGGAACATTGCCGCCAGGGTCTGATTGATGCGCATGCTGTTTTCGCGAACGTCGAGCCGCACGGTGCTGAAGCGGAACACGCCCACCTCACGCCGCAGCGGCAGGAGCAACGCATCCGCCAGACGCTGCGCGCCGGCTTCCGCCAGCGCGTTGCGCATCAGGTCGATGTCGTCCATCAATCGGTCGGCGTTCTGGTAGCCGGTGTCCTGCGGCGCGGGCTGTTCACGTTCGGCGTGGCTGATGGTGACGTCGATGCGCGCCAGCATGCAGCACAGATACTGGCGGAAGATTTCGCCGCGATTGCGCGCCGCGAGCGCCTCGCCGCCGGGCGTCGCTTGTATCGCCGCCGCCACGGCGCTGCGGAACGAATCCGGCAGCGCCAGGGCATGGTCCTCGATGCTGAGATTGCGCACCAATTCGAGCAGCCGGCCGCGGTAGCGGCGCAGGCTGGCGAGCCGCATCTCCCACAGCGTGCGGCGCGTGACTTCGCTGGTGATGTACGGATTGCCGTCGCGATCGCCGC